>UQQU01000014.1 GCA_900543325.1 uncultured Clostridium sp.
AATATCATTAATTTTCGTCATCACGGCATTTAAGCTCTAACGAACAATTTAGTTAAATTGTTCATCAATCATTATAGTAATTTAGTTATAAAAAATATTACTAGAAATTTGATTTCTAGTAATATTTTTTTTATAAATTTATTTTTATACAATAAAAAATAGTTTAAGAAATTTTTAAGAAAACTTTAATGGAAAAGAAAAGATAATTAGTGAAGAATAAGGTAGAATATGATAGGATAATATACAAGATAAAATAATGGAAAAAATGGGGGATAATGAATGAAAGTAAAAAATATAAAATTACTTAGTGTTATTTTATTAGTTTTTATATTTAATTTAATTGCACCAAATATGAAGATAAATGCAAGTAAAAATGATTCTAAGTATGACTTAACTATAAGTTATGGTATAGATGGTAAATATAAAGCTCTAAAATATATGCCAGTTACTGTACAAATAAATAATTTAGAAAAAGACTTTAATGGAGAAGTAGAGGTAAGAGTTACAAGTGATTCTAGTGGTGGTTATAATGCTTATTCCAAAGAAGTAAGTGCAAGTAAAGGAGAAAACATAAGTGTAACAATACCAGTAAAATTTTTAGAAGGAAATAGTAATGGAGCTGTTTGTATAATAGAAAATGGAAAAGTACTATATGAAAAAAAGTTACTAATTTCATCAGGAAGAGTTAATGAAGGAAATGCATTTACTGGTTTATTAACAGATGATCCTACAGCATTAGGATACCTAGGAAATATAACATATTTTGATTCTAATTATTCAAATACAGGAAAAATGAATTGTGTTAATCTAACTGAAGATATGTTAGATGAAAATGGGTTAAACATAGAGGGATTAGATGTAATAATAATCAATAATTATAATATGGCTAATTTAAATGATAAGCAGTATAAGTCATTAAATAATTGGGTTAATTCAGGTGGAACATTACTAATAGGTGCAGGTGCTAATGAAAACAAAACAATTAATAATATAAATAAAAGTTTTTTAAATATAACTTCAAATGGAACTAGGGAGCAAAATGTTAAAACTGGTTCAGAAAGCTTAAATTTAATATTATCACAAATTACTTTAGAGGATTCAGTAGTTACAGTTAATAGCAATGAAAATGAATTAGTATATTCTTTAGATAGAGGAGAAGGTAAGATTTTAATAACTGCCTTTGATTTAGGATTAGAACCATTTATTTCATATAATGATGCAGCTATTATGTTACAAAATATGTTAATAGAAACCTTTGACAAAATATATGAAGAAAATTATCAAGGTGGATATTATTCAGGAACATATGAAATAAGTAATATATTAGATAGTATTCCAGTAGAGAGTACAGTAGGGACATTAACTTTAGGAATAGTACTTGGAGTTTATGCGATTTTAGTTGGAATAGTTATATATCTTATATTAAAGAAAATGAAGAAAAGAGATTTAACATGGGTGCTTATACCTGCAACTGCAGTTGTGTTCACAGTAATGATTTATTTATTAGGCAGTAAAATGAAAATAAAAGATGTAATAGTAAATAGTGCAAATATTATATCTGTTGATGAAGATGGAAGAGGTCAAATAAATAGCTATATAGGTATAGCAAGTAAAAATAAAGAAAATATAAAAATAGAAAAAGAAGAAGATTTAAAAATGAAATACTTGTCTGATGATTACTACTATTATGGTGATACAAATTACGATGCTAAAACTTTAAGAGTTAAAACAACATATACAAATGATAATTCTTATTTTACAGTTGCTAATAATAATGTGGCAGAAGTGAATAAATTTGAAATATCAGGAAAAGAAATTGTAATGCCTAAATTAGAAAATACTTTAAAAATTAAGAATGGAAATTTAGAAGGGACTATTAAAAATAACCTAGATGCAGATATTAAAAAGCTTGTAATAGTTTCAGGAAAAACAGTTTGGGATTTAGGACAAGTAGCTGAAGGTGAAGAAATTTCAATTGCTGATTTAAGAAGTAAGAGTTCTTCTGGACTTCAAGGTTATGCAAATTCTTTAAATGATGAATATTATCAATCAAGATGGAATGATGAAATAGATTCAAAAGATCCTAAGTTTAAAAATATACAAAGATATGTATCTTTACTTAATTTATTAGGATATACAGACTATTTAGGAACTACAACAAAAATTATTGCAATTACAGACTTACCAGTAGATTATAGTTTAAATTTAGAAAGTAAATCAATTTCAAATTACAATTTAACAGCAGTAATACAAGAAGCAAATATAGACTTTAAAGATGAAAGTGGAAATATTAGTTTCCCAGAAGGATACTTTAGCTATACAGTAAGTGAATTAGATAATAGAGTAGATTATGATTATTATAACGGTTATATTTATGGTGAAGGTGAAATTGTATTAGATTATAAAATTGATGATAATGTAGATATAAAAGAAATAAATATTGAGGCATTTACAGACCAGTGGGGTTATCAATATGGACTTAATGGAGAGTACTATATTTACAATTATAATACTAATCAATATGAAGAGTTTAAATTAACATTAGGAAGCTATAGAGTAATTAATGATGGAAGCTATAGTTTAGATAACATAATAAAAATAAAAGTTGTAGCTAGCGAGAATAGAGATAATGCAGCTCCAAAATTAGGGATAAAAGGGGTGGAGAAATAGTGTTAGTTATAAAAAATCTTGAAAAATCATATGGAAATTTTAAAGCAGTAAAGGGATTAAATTTAGAAATAAAAAAAGGTGAAATATTTGGGTTTATAGGTCCAAATGGTGCTGGAAAAAGTACAACAATGAAAATTATTTCTGGACTTTTATCACCAGATAGTGGAGAAGTTTATGTAGATGGAATAGATGCTATAAAAAACAATAGGACCTTAAAAGATAAAATTGGATATATGCCAGACTTCTTTGGAGTTTATGATAACTTAAAAGCAATTGAATATTTAGAGTTTTATGCTTCAATATATGGAATTGTAGGAAAAGAAGCTAGAGATTTATCTATGGATTTACTTAGATTAGTTAATTTAGAAGATAAATATGATGCATATGTTGATGGTTTATCAAGAGGGATGAAACAAAGATTATGTTTAGCAAGATGTCTTGTTCATAATCCTGATCTTTTAATTTTAGATGAGCCAGCTTCAGGAATGGACCCTAGAGCTAGGTATGAAATGAAGGGAATACTAAGAAACTTAAAGGAAATGGGAAAAACAATTATAGTTTCTTCACATATATTACCTGAACTTGGAGAAGTATGTACTAATATAGGTATTATTAAAAATGGAGTAATTGTGTGCCAAGGAACTGTAGATGAAATAATGACAAGAGCTGCAGGGGCATCACCTATAGTATTTACAGTATTAACAAAGGAAGAAGAAGCAATTAAATTGTTAAAAGAGTTACCATATGTAGATAATATAAAAATTGATGGAAGTAAAATTACAGCTAATGTTAGAGGTAATGATGAAGATGTAGCAAATCTTTTAAAATATTTAGTATTAAAAGATATTCCAGTGTTAAATTACAGCAGGGCTGTTGGAAACTTAGAAGATGTATTTATTCAAATTACAGCAGATAGTGATGAAGAGGAGGCGTAAAAATGAGAGTGAATCCAGTTTTAAGAAATGAAAGCAAAATATCGGTTAGAAGTATTAAGTTTACTTTGATGATATTTGCTTATATAGCAGTTTTATCAGTAGCAGTAATGATTTACTATAGTTCAGTAAATGAAGCAATCTTTTCAAATGGATTATATTTAGAGTCATCAAAACTATTCTATGTTGTAATGGCAATAGGTCAAGCTATATTACTACTTTTTATAGTTCCAGCATTAAGTTCAACGGCAATATGTTCTGAAAGAGAAAAGCAAACTTTAGATATATTATTATCATCAAAGTTAACACCATTACAGATAATTATAGGAAAAGTTTCGGCTTCATCACTTAGAGTAATTATACTTATAATTTCAACAATGCCTCTTTATGCAATTGGAGCCTTAATTGGTGTAGTTAAGATAAGTAATATTTTATCACTTATAGTATTTTTCATTGTTAACACAATATTTGTAAGCTCTATAGGTGTTTTTATATCAACATGTGCTAAAACTTCAAAAGTATCCACTACACTTTCTTATGCGGTAGTACTAGCTATTTATATGGGGATAATTGTTATTACCTGGGCAATTCTTATTATAACTATTTATAACAAAGATATGAGTGGTACTGCTTTAACAACAATGCCTAAGGCATCACCTATAGTTTACTTAAGTCCAGTAGTAGGTTTTGTAAGCTTATTATTAAATCAAGTTGGGTTAGGTTTAGAGTTTAGTAGTATATTTTCAGAGTTTGGAATAAGCATGTATTCTGAATATATTTCAATAGTAATACAATTAGTACTTTCAGGATTATTTATATATTTAGCCTCAGTTAAACTTAATCCATTAAATAAGAGAAGTAGGTTTAAATCTAAAAAAGTAAAGGAGTAGGGAGATGAATTCTTTAGATAAAGCTATATTAGAGTTTATAAATAAAGCTTCTAAAAGAATTAAGGCAAACTTCTTATTAAATTTAAGCATAGTGGGATTAAAGCTTCTACTATGCTTAATCTTTAGTTTGCTATTAATATCACTTTTTATAACAATTCCTTATATTGAGGAAATTTGTATAGCAGTATTAGTAATAGGATTAATAATTATTTTAGTTTATGGTTTTATAAAAGCCCCTAAAAAAGATAAGGTTGCTCTTATGGTAGATTCTAAAGGGTTAGATGAAAGACTTATTACATCATTAGAACTTATAGGATGTGAGGATAATATATCAATAGCTCAAAAGAAAGATACAGTAGAGAGTATTAAAAAGTTTGATATTAAAAAAATAAAAATTAGTATAGATAAGAAGCAAAGTTTATTATCTTTAGGTTTAATAATAATGTGTATTTTAATATTGTTTGTACCTAGTACAGCAAGAAAGGAAGCACAAAAAATAAGAGACTTTGATAAATATCAAAAATCAGTAATAGAAAAGGTTGAAAAAGAAAAGAAGGAAATAGAAAAGTCAGACGATTTATCAGCTGAGGAAAAAGAAGAAGTTAAAAAACTTTTAGAAGATACAGTAAAAGAATTAAAAGAAAGTGAAAAAAAATCTGAAGTAAATAAGACTTTAGAACGTTTAGAGAAAAAGTTAGAAGATAAAAAGGAGAAGTTATCATCAGAGAAATCTAAAGAAGCATTAGAAAACTCTAAAAAGAAATTATTAGATGACTTTAATAAGGAAAAAGAAGCTGAAGCTAAAAAGGATGTAAATAAGTTAGTAAATGAGTTAATGGAAAAACAACAAAGTAAACCTTTAGCAGAAGCTATGTTAAGCGGAGATCAAGAAGCTATAAATAAAGAATTAGCAGAGATTCAAAATAAGTTAGGAAGTATGAGTAGCTCAGAATTAAGTCAGTTATCAGAATCCTTAAAGAATGCTGCTTTAGAAATGAGTGATGAAGAATTAGCAGAAGCTTTAAAAAATGCATCAAATTCAGTATTGAACAAAAAACTAGATGCTGCAAGCCTATCATCAGCAATTTCAAAGTCAATAAATAATAGTAATGGACAAAATAATAATTCAAACCAACAATCATCTGGAAGTGGACAAAATCAGCAACAAAATTCGAATAGTGGACAAGGCCAAGGAAGTTCAGGAACGGGGAGCTCAGGTTCTGGTTCAGGTTCAGGGCCTGGATGGAATACTGGTAGTACTGTAGGTAAAGAAAATGATTTAGAAAATTCTCCAGGAGAGCAAATATATATTCCAGGAAGAAATGAAGGTAGTGATGAAAATCTTACTGGTAATAAAAATGATAATGGAAATTCACAAGAAATAGAAAGTCAAAATGGACTTAACATAGGTGGAGAAAAAGTAGATTATGATAAGGTAATTGGAGATTATAGCAATAGTGCATTAGAAGGTGCTAATAATAGCAATTTACCACAAAGTTTAAAAGATCTTATAAAAAACTATTTCGAAGGATTAAATTAAAAAAGTATTGAAGAAATTACTGAAAAAATTATGAGGTGATAAAGATGGAAATTAATGAACAATCAATTATAGAAGTTTCAAAGAAGATAAAAAGATGTGAAGAAGAAATAAGCAAAGGCATAATTGGTCAAAAAGATACAATTAGAAATGTTTTAATAGCTATTTTTGCAGAAGGAAATGTACTTTTAGAAGGTATGCCAGGTATGGGTAAAACTCAATTAGTTAAAACAATAGGAAAGGTATTAGATTTAAATTTTTCTAGAATTCAATTTACTCCTGATTTAATGCCTGCAGATGTTGTAGGAACTAATATTGTAGTAAAGGAAAATGATAATACAGTATTTAAATTTGAAAAAGGACCTGTATTTACAAATCTTTTATTAGCAGATGAAATTAATAGAGCTACTCCTAAAACTCAATCTGCACTTTTAGAAGCAATGGGAGAAAAAACAGTAACTGTAGGTAAAACAACATATGAAATGCCAAAGCCATTTATGGTATTAGCTACTCAAAACCCTATAGAGCAAGAAGGTACTTATCCTCTTCCAGAAGCTCAGCTTGATAGATTTTTATTTAAACTTAATGTAGAATTTCCTACTTTAGATGAATTAAAAGAAATTATGGATTTAACATTAACTAATAAAAGCATTGAGCTTACCAATGTTTTAGAAGGAAATGAAATAGTAGAACTTAGAAATATTATTAAGGAAATTAAAATTGCAGAACCAGTAAAAGAATATGCCTTAAAGTTAATACTTGCAACACATCCAGAACTAGAAAATGGAGCTGATATAGCTAAAAGGTATGTAGAAGCAGGAGCAGGTCCAAGAGCTGCACAAGGTATTATTGCTGGGGCAAAGGTAAGAGCAGTTATGGAAGGAAGATTAAATGTATCTTTTGAAGATATAAAAGAGCTTGCATACCCAGTATTAAGACACAGAATTATATTAAACTTTGATGCTATAACTGAAGGATTAAATGAAGAAGCTATAATTTCTAAAATTTTAGAAGACTTAAAGGTAGTGTAAAAAATGAGTGAAAAGATGTTTAATGAAGACTTCTTTAAAAAGCTAAATAAAATTAATATGTATATAAATTTTAAGCTTAGTGGAGGTACTCAAGGAGGAAGAAAATCAAAAGCAAAAGGTGTATCAGTAGAGTTTTCAGACTATAGAGAATATGCACCAGGTGATGATTTTAGAAGAATAGATTGGAATGCTTATGGAAGATTTGATAAATTTTTCATAAAAGTATTTATGGAAGAAAGAGAAGGTGTATTTAACTTTTTTATTGATAAAAGCAAATCTATGGATTATGGGAAAGATAATAAAAAAGATACAGCTTTAAAAATAGTGGCAGCTTTAAGTTATATTGCTTTAAATAATTTAGATAGAGTAAATATAAGTACAATGAATAATGGAGTAATAGAAAATTTAAAGACTGGTACTGGTAATAGAGGTTTTCAAAAAATATTAAGAGATTTAGAAAATATAACTTTTGATGGAACAACAGATTTAAGTGAAAGTATAAAGAAAAGACCTTTAAATTTAAGAGGAATATCTATTGTAGTATCAGATTTTTTAAATAATTCAGGATTAGAAAGTTTAGAAGCTGGGTTAAAATATTTAGCTTATAAAAAGCAAGAAATAATTTTAGTGCAAGTATTATGTGAAGAGGAAATAAATCCAGAGTTTAATAATGAAATAACTTTAATTGATAGTGAAACTGGAGAAAATATAAAGCTTAGTGTTACACCATCATTAATAAAGGATTATAAAGAAACATTAAAAAAATATAATGACAGTATTGAAGCTTTAGCAAGAAAGTATGGTGGAAAGCTTATAACTGTTAATTCATCTATGAATATAGAAGAAATAATATTAAATGAATTTAGTAAAAGAAAAGTATTGTATTAGGGGGGAAGAATATGGGCTTTACTAATTTATGGCCGTTATTTTTACTATTAACTATTCCTCCAGTAATAATGCTTTACATATTAAAGCGTAAATATAAAGAAGAAGTTATATCTTCATCTTTATTATGGAAGGAAGTATATAAAAATACTAGAGCCAATGCACCCTGGGAAAAGTTTAAAAAGAATATAATGCTGTTACTACAGATTATAATTATTCTAAGTGTTATTTTAGCTCTTATGAGCCCTTTTATTAGTATAGGAGGAAAGAGCTATAAAAATGTAATAATGGTAATAGATAATACTGCTAGTATGAATACCATATATGATGATAGCAAGAGTAGATTAGAGCAAGGGAAAACACTTGCTAAAGAGTATTTAAATAGTACTAAGGAAGGTACAAATACTTATATTATTTCTTATGATGGGACTTCAAATTTACTTTTAAATGGAGATTTTAATAAGTCTAATGCATCTTCTATTATTGATAAAATAAGTACAAGTTATGGCAGTGGTGATATAAGTGATGTAGTGTCATTTGTTAAAGCTATAGGTGATGGAATTGGAGAAGAGTATGAAGCATTAATTTTTACTGATAAACAAGTGGCTATTTCAGATATAAATGGGAGAATAGTTTATTTAGGTAATAGTGGATTAAATGCTTCTGTAGATAATGTTTCTCATAAATTTGTAGATGATAAAGTTAAAGTTATAGCTAATGTAACTAATAATGGAGATAGCTTATATGAAGGAGATTTCTCTTTATATAATGGTGAAGAATTAGTAGCAGTAGAAGGAGTAACACTACAAGTTGGAGAAAGCAAAACTTTATCTTTCCAGTTAGATTCTTTAAATTCTGATTATTTAAAAGGTGAATTATCAAGAAAAGATATATTAATAGAAGATAATACTTATTATCATGTTGTTAACGAAAATAAAGTGAAGAAAATATTATTAGTTACAGATGAAAATGTATTTTTAGAAAAGGCTTTTGGAATTATTGAAAATACAGAAGTTTATAAAACTAATGATGTATCTAATATAACAGATAATGATGAGTATGATCTTTATGTATTTGATAATAAAATGCCAGAAGTTATGCCAAGGAAGGGTAGTATATTATTTATAAATCCTAATTCAAATGAATTCTTTAATGTATTAGAAGGAGGAGAAATAGGTCAGGCTACAGCTGTTAAAGGATCAGTTTCTAGTTATTTAGAAGATACACAATTTACATTGTCAGAATATAACATAATAGAAACGCCGTATTATGGTACTAATATACTTACTATAGATGATAATTCTATTGGATTTAAAGGTGAAATAAATGATAGAAAAATAGCAGCATTATCTTTTGATTTACATTCAACTGATTTTGCTCTTAAGAAGGAATTCCCAATTCTTATATATGAACTTGGAGAAGAATTAATTTCTACTGGAATGGTGTATAGTAATAACTTTAAAGCTGGAGAAAAAATAGTAGTTAAATCTTCGGACTTTGAAAGTGAAATAAATGTAACTTATCCTACTGGAGATATTAAAGGCTTAAAATCAGGTGAAGAAGTAAATGGGGAATTAGCTTTAGGTATATATAAAATAAATCAAAATGATAATAATGAAAGTTTTTCGGTAAACTTCCCAACTTCAAGTGAAAGTGATACTTCAGTAGAAACAATTGGAGAAAATGATAATATAGTTCATGGTAAAAGCAATTTAAAAAGTGGATTTAATTTAACACCAATATTTATATTATTAGCTATGTTAGTAGTTGCTTTTGAATGGGTATTATACAAGAAAGGTAATTAGGAGGAGATAATAAATGAAATTAGATATAGGAAATTTATACTTTTTAATATTAATTCCAATACTTATCTTCTTTGTTTACTATAGTGTGAAAAAGTTTAGAAGTAGCAGCAAAAACGATACTTTAATATTAATAAGTAGAATAGTAATTTTTACTTTATTATTACTATCATTTGCAAATATAACAATAAGTATTAAGGGAAAAAATATTTCAACAGTATTTTTATTAGATGTATCAGAAAGTATTAGTTCTTTTAAAGATAGTGGGGAAAGTTTTATAAATAGTGCATTAGAAATAATGCCTAAAGGAAATAAAGCTGGAGTAATATTATTTGGTGATAATGCAAAAGTAGATAAGATTATAGATAACAAAGCTTCCTATAAGAGCTTAAATTCAAGTCCAGTTTCTACAGCAACTAATATTCAAAGTGCAGTAGAAACAGCAATAACATTATTTGAGGATGGTACATCTAAAAGGATAGTTCTTATAACTGATGGGGAAGAAAATAAAGGTGATATATTAAAGTCAATTCCATTAATTAATGCAGAAAATATAGATTTAAAAGTATATAAGGTTAGTGGAGAAAGTGGTAATGAAATTTATGTGGACAATGTAACTATTCCAGATAATATTGCCATTGGAGAAGAATTTTCTGTACAAATAGATTTACAATCTAATTATTCTACATCAGCAAAACTTACTCTTTTTAGTGGAAGAGAAAAGGTTGGAGAACAATTAGTTGAAGTAAAGAAAGGTAGCAATTCATTTGTATTTAGAGATGTTCAAAATAGCGGAGGTTTTAAAAGTTATAGAGTTACAGTAGAAGCAGAGGGGGATACTAATAAGGTAAATAACGAATATAGTGCTTATACTAATGTAGTTGATAAACCTAATATTTTAATAATAAATGGAGTAAAAGGTGATGCAACAGATCTAGAAGAAATATTAAAAAATGGTGGAGCTAATATAAAAACTATTTCTCCAAATTCATCACCAAGTACATTAAATGAACTTTTAGAATATAAAGCAATAGTTTTAAACAATGTTTATAAAGATGATTTAACCAATGGATTTATGGACAACATAGAAAGTTATGTTAAAGATTATGGCGGTGGAGTTGTAACTTTTGGAGGAGAAGATTCTTATGCTCTTGGAGGTTATAAGGATACAGCATTAGAAGCTATACTTCCTGTAAATATGGATAAGAAGGGTAAAAATGAGGTTCCTTCTATAAGTATTAATTTAATTATAGACAAGTCTGGAAGTATGAGTGCAGAAGGTGGAGGAGTTAGTAAATTAACTCTTGCAAAGGAAGCTGCAATGAAGGCAGTGGATAATTTAAGGGAAATAGATGATATATCTGTAATAGCTTTTGATGATACTTTTGATGTTGTAGTTCCAACTCAAAAGGTTACTGATAAGGATTATATAAAGGAGCTTATATCAGGAATACAAATAAGAGGTGGAACATCAATATATCCTGCACTTGAAAAGGGATATAATCTTCAATTAGAAAGTGATGCAAAAATAAAGCATACTATTTTACTAACTGATGGACAAGATTCAATTCCTTATTCAACATATGAAGAACTTTTAAGTAAATTTAATAATGAAAATATAACATTATCAACGGTTGCAGTAGGAAATGATTCTAATTCAAATCTTTTAAGTGATCTAGCAACAGCCGGAAATGGTAGAAGCTATTATACTGATATTTATACAGATATTCCAAGAATATTTGCTCAAGAGGTTTTAATGTCTGTAGGAACTTATATAATAAACGAAGAATTTACTCCAAGTATAGTAAGTAATCATGAAGTATTAGCAGGAGTACAAACTTCAGAAGGTATTCCTTCATTGCTTGGATATATAGGCACATCTTTAAAGGATGATGCAATTGAAATATTAAGTTCTAATAGAGATGAGCCAATACTTGCAGTAAGACAATATGGAATAGGGAAAACTGTAAGCTTTACAAGTGATATTGATGGAAGCTTTAGTAAAAATTATTTAACTTGGGAATATGGACCTCAATTAATTAAAAATATAGTTTATTATGCAATACCATCTTATGGTGAAGAGGGACATTTATCTATAACTCAAGATGGCAATGAAGCTAAGGTTGAGTACTATAATGATAATGTTGATTCTAACACTAAAGTAACAGGTGTTTATAATGGAGAGGATGGTACACAAGGAGAGTTTACATTAACTCAAAGTGAACCAGGGAAATTTGAAGCTAATGTTCCACTAAGTGAGTTAGGATTTTATAATTTTAACATTAGACAACAAGATGGAGAAAATATAACTAGTACTTATAAAGGGGCCTTTGCACTTAAATATTCTGATGAATATAAGTTTAATACTAATTCAGTTAAGTTAGATTCTCTTGTAAGTGAAACTGATGGATCTTTTATAAATAAGCCTGAAGAAGTTTTTGAAGGAAAACTTGAAAAGGAATATAAGAAGATTAATTTAACTAATTTACTTCTTATATTAGCATTAATATTATTCTTATTTGATATAGCTTATAGAAGATTGAATTTAGATTTTTCTAAGTATATTAAGATTGGTATTAGAAATAAGAAAAAGAAAACTAATGAAAAGAATTTTGTGAAGAAAGAATTAGCAGTAGAAAAAGAAGTTGATAATGCAAGAACTACTGAGAAATCAAGTGATTCTTTAAAAGATGAAGTTAAGAAAAAAGAGAAAAAGAGTAAGCTTAAAAAAGAGAAGAGGGTAGAGAAATCAAGATCTCAAACTCTTGACACTAATGCATTGCTTAAAAAGAAAAAGGATAGAAATGGGGTATAATTAATACCACAGAGATAAGAAAAAATTCATTTCCTCTGGGAAAAAACTGCTGCAAAGTATATGATTTTGCTGCAGTTTTTTTATTGAGTTATTTATTTTCTAGATAAAATCTTAAAAGGAAGTAAAAGTTTTTTGTAAATATTGAATAATTATTATATTTGTTATATATTATATATAACAAATATAATAAAGGAGGGGAAATATGTTCTTAGTATTAGAATTTGATAGTGAAGTTCCGATTTATTTGCAGATAAGAAATAAGATAGTTGAAGGAATAGCTAATGGAGAATTGATAGATGGTCAAAAGCTTCCATCAGTAAGGGAAATGGCTTCTGGAACAGAGGTAAATCTTCATACAGTAAATAAGGCTTATAACTTATTAAAGGATGAAGGATTTGTTACAGTAGATAGGCGTAAAGGCGTATTGATAAAAGTAAAAGAAGCTAAAGATGATGAGATATTCATGGGAAAATATAAGGAAAAAATAAGAGAGATAATTTTAGAAGGTAAGGCAAAAGCTCTTAATAAAGAAGAAATACTAGATTTAGTAAAGAGTGTATTAGATATATTATAAGGGGGAAATGGTAATGGAGAGGATTTTAATGCTAATAGTATTAACATTAGTTATAATAGTGCAATTTTATACAATAAGTATATTGCCTATTAAAGGAAATAAACAATTACTTTTAGGATGTGTTGTTACTGAAGAAATAAGAAATAATATTGAAACAAAAGAATTAATTAAAAGATTTAAGATAATTAATATAATTATTATGATAGTTTCAGAAGTCATTCTAATTTTAGGGTGTTTAAGGAATAGTGAATTAATAATGACTATAGCAATATTTTTTGCAATAATTGTTTCTAGTATATCTTATGGAGTTCATAATACTAAAATGAGAAAGATAAAAAGTATAATGGGCGGATTAAAAAGTAAAAAGCAAGTAACTGTTTTTGAAATAGAAAAAATAAAGTTTAATAAAAGAAATATTATTATAGATATAGTTTTAGCATTAGTATTTATACTGGGAAATATATATTTTACTGTATCAAAATATGATTTATTACCTAATAAAATTGCTACTAATTTTGATATTATGGGAAATGCAACCTATTATTCAGAAAAGAATATAGGAACTTTTTTATCATTAATTATTTCAATTGTTTTTATATCAGTAATATTTATATTTGCTGAATATATAATAAGAAGTACTAAATTAAGAATTGACCCTAGAAATGTTGAAAGGTCTAGGGAAGGAAATATTAAATATAGAAATCTTCTATCCAATACTATGATTTGGGCAGAAATAGTTAGTTTATTATTATTAACAATAGGAAATTTGGTTTTATTACAAGTTATAGATATGAATATTATTATAGTAAGCATTAATTTAATATGTATGATTTTACTAATTGGAGTTTTAGTAATATTTATTATAAAAGCTAATAAAATTAGATTTAATTATAAAATAGAAAAAGATACTGTTGTGCAAAAAGATGATGACGATAAATGGATATTTGGATTAATTTATTATAATAAGGAAGATCCTAGAGTAAATGTTGAAAAGAGATTTGGCATAGGGTATACAGTTAATGCAGGTACGCCAATAGGTATGGCAATATATATTGGAACAGTAATATTATTAATTGCAGTATTAGCATTATCTTCAGTGGCTAAATAGTTAAGACTTTGTAAGTGAGGTACAAATGAGAAAAGTAGTATTATATATTGCAAAAAATTTAGATGCATATATAGCAGATTCTATTAATTAGTACTAGAAATTATAATGGAATATTAGATTTACAGTATAGATGTAGAAAATCTAGTCATTAAAAATTTTAATAGAAAAACTGTTGCAAAGTTAAGAAATGCAACAGTTTTTCTGTTTTATTACTAAATTTTTTCATAAACATACTTATTAGCTAACTTTTTTGTGAGCAGCTTTAGCAGCTTCTTCTCTATGCTTTCTAGAATACCAATCTTCACAAATATTATCAAATTCTTCTTCACTTAAATCAGGTTTAGAAAGCATTGAAGTATAAGGTGCATATTTATTAGTAGTATTATAGAATTTATCAACTAAGATATGATCCTTCTTATATTCAAATTTGTAGTCTTGATGTTTGTCATAATTATAAATTGTCATAAAATCACTCTCTTTCATTTATTTTAATTTTTAATTATTGTAGACAATATTAAATAAGACTTATTTAAATATTAGACAATCATGATTTTTTGTACATCTCTTATTTCTTTGTACAAGTACATTATAGGCCTAAAGTCAATAAAGGTCAAAAATGTATTAGTGATAATGAAAGCTTGGTAGTGAGAAAATAAAAACTTTAATTTAGAAATAATTAAATTTTGGATAAACTATATGAAATTTAAGAAAAAATAATCTAATTTGAGAAAATTTACTTTAAGACAAAAAGTTTTTAATTTTTAAAATATACTAATATTGCATATAGGTATCTTTTAATATTTTAAAAACATAGGATAATATAAAATGATTATGGAGGAAAATTGAATGAAGAAAAAAAGAAAGAAGAAATGCAAAAATAATTGTAATTGCGATCCATTAGAAAATTTTCAGCTTCCTCCATGTGCTAAATTTTTAGGGAGTCCCAATCCCTTAGTTAGAGATGGTGAAATTATATATAGAAATCTGAATAGGTTATACTTCTTTTTAAGTTATAATTATTCAAGATTTAATAATCAAAGTTATAATCCTATAAATCCAGCAACTTTTAATGTAAATACAAATGCAAATTTACAAATAGATTTATATCATTTTATTATAGGTTTATATATTAATGAAGTAGAAAAGGGGAATATAAAGTTTGATAGTAGCGTAAAGATTCATGATGATGAAAATGCAGATGAATTTATAAAAGAAGTTATGGGTAATAACTATAATTTAAATAGTACTTTTGTTCCATCTTTAACATATGTAGTTTCAAATTCTAATGCAGTAATTTCACTTTTTACAGGAATTATAGATATAAGTATTACTAATTTTTATATTATTCTTATGCTAAGTAGGTTTAATACTGATTATGGATTATTATTTTCTGATAATGCTTATGTTACAAATGACTTTATTAATAGAACACTTGCTAATATTTATGTTGAATTTTATTGTTCACGTCCAGGTGGTAAAATGTAAGGTAGTTTTATATTTAAGTTTATAAAGAAGACTTATTATTAAGAAAAGTACTATTCATCTAATTAGGAATTTATAATTAATAAACTTGCTACTATAATTAATAAATATTAAAATAAAATTTGAAATATATTAAGAAAGTAATAAACATAAGATGTGAGGAAACGAAATGAAAATAAGAGTACCAGAATATTTTAAAGAATTTAAATGTATAGCATCAGAATGTGAAGATACATGTTGTGCTGGATGGGGTATTGTAATTGATGATGAAACTTACGATAAGTATCAAAAGGTAGATGGAGCATTTGGAGATAGATTAAAAAGTGAAATAGTACATGATGCTGGAGAAAATATATTTGTATTAAAGGGAAATGATTGTCCATTTTTAAATGAGAATAAGTTATGTGATATATATAATGAGCTTGGAGAAGGTGGACTATGTTATACATGTAGGCAGTATCCAAGATATTTAGAGGAGTTTGGAAGCTTACGTGAAATGGGAATTTCTTTATCATGTCCAGAGGCAGCTAGAATAATATTAAGAGATTCTAAAAAAGCAACTTTTGAATTAAGTGAAAATGATGAAGAAGTTACTGGATATAATGATATTAATGCTAAACTTTATATAGAGCTTATGCAATGTAGAAAAATAGTTTTAGATATTATTCAAAATAGAGATATTGATATAAATACAAGAGCTTCAGTAGTTCTTTCATTTACTAAAGAAATTCAAGATAAGATAGATGAAAATGAAATAGGTGATATTAAAGATATCAGAGAAAAGTATAGTAATAAAGGTTTTATAAAAGAACTTTTAGGTAGTTTAGAACAATATAAGAATAAGAAGAATGATAAGTATAACAATATGCATGAGTACTTTAATGTATTTAAAAATTTAAAGCATATAAATCCAAATGATCCTTTAGGGTTAGATGATGCAATAAGATATTTTTGGCAAAGTGAAGATGATAAGGAAATATATTTATCTAAGAATGATTCTTTTAATAAATATTATGAAGAATCAATGTACAAATTTGAACATATCTTAGTTTACTTTATATTTAGATATTTTATGAAAGCAGTTTTTGATTATGATGTATCTGCAAAGGTGAAAACTGCAATAGTAAGTTACTTAATGATTAAAGAATTATCTGTAGTAAGATTTACTGAAGAGGGAGATTTTACAGAGGAAGATATAGTTGATATAGCTCATACTTATTCAAAGGATATAGAGCATTTAGAAGAAAATATTGAAAGTTTAGCAGAAATCTTCGAAACTAATGAAGTTTTTGCTGTAGAAAAAATGATAATAACTTTAATGAATTAAAAAATATAATTAATTAATCATATATTGATGTAAAAAACTGGGTGCTCCTCCGGGGAACACCCATTTTTTTACATTGAATAAATTATTTTAATAGTTCAATTGCAATGATTATAAAAATTGAAAGAAATATTTCAAAAAATTAATAGTTTATTATTAAAATTTAAAAATAGAAATGTTCTTATAAATAAATTTATAATTTTATAAGGAAAAAGGTTGATAAATTAATAATCATATAGTAAAATAATACTAAATTATCTAAGGTTTTATAGATATGTAACGTAGGGGGGATAAAATGGAACAGAGAAAAGAAAACAATGTAATTGATTTACAGGAAAAGAAAAAAGTATCTTTGATCGAAAAAATAGGTAAGAAAATACCAGATCCAGTAATTATATTTGCTATGTTTTATGTTGTTGTTTTAGCTACAACTTTCTTCCTTGGAGGAAAAACATTCGATGTTATGAATGGGGATGGATCTTATACAACACATACTATTTTAAATATGTTTGATGCAGAAAATGTTCAATGGATATTTTCAAATGCATTACTTAACAACTGGTTAGCATATGGTGGAGGAGTACTAGGTACAATTCTTGTTGTTATGCTAGGAGTTGGTCTTGCAGAAGAATCAGGACTTTTATCTACATTAATTAAAAAAGTAGGATTAAAAGTTTCAGATAAAATGCTTCCAATAGTTTTAGTATTTTTAGGAATAATGAGTAGTATAGCTACTGATGCAGGTTATGTAATTTTAATACCTCTAGCAGGTCTTTTATATGCAGGGTTAAAGAAAAACCCACTTATTGGTATGGCTGCAGCTTTTGCAGGGGTTTCAGCAGGATTTAGTGCTAACTTAATACCAGCTACACCAATCGATATAATAATTGGTAACAATGCAAAGATATTTGCAGAAGGACAAGGAATTCCATTCACAAATGCTGCTGGACAAGCTTTAAATCCAGCTACTATGCATTATTACTTCGTAGTTGCTTCTACTTTTATGTTAGCAGCTATAGGTGCTTTTGTAACTATAAAGATAATCAAGCCAAGACTTGAAAAAGAAAGTTATGTAATTCCACAAGATATGAACTTAGATGATTTCACAGTTAAGCCTGTTGAAAATAAAGCTCTTAAGTTTGCAGGTTTAGGATTCTTAATTGCAGCTGCTTGTGTAGTAGGATTATATTTTGGACCATTAAAGACATTTATAGATCCAGAAACAGGTTCAAAAGTAACTCCATTTATGGATAATATTATATTAATAATAACATTCTTATTCTTTATGCCTGGTGTATTCTATGGTATAAAAGTTGGAAAGTTCAAAAATGCTAATGATGTAGTAAAAGGTATGTCTAAGCAAATGGGTTCTATGGGATCAGTACTTGTTTTAACATTCTTCTCATACAACTTCCTTGCATTATTAACTAAGAGTGGACTTGGAACTTATATTACTTACTTAGGTGGTAACTTATTAAAAGCTATGAATTTATCAGAATTCCCAATACTTTTAATAATAGGATTTATATTAATAACAGCTTTAATTAACTTATTTGTTGGTGGATTAACTTCAAAATGGATGTTACTTGGTCCAATATTCTTACCAATGTTATATCAAGTAAATTCAAATATGACACCAGAAGTTGTTGCTGCAGCTTACAGAGTTGCTGACTCATCAACTAACATAATAACTCCATTAATGTCTTATGCAGGTATTATCTTAGTATTTATGAGAAAGTACAAACCAGAATATACAATTGGTGATATGATAAGATTAATGATGCCTTATTCAATAAGCTTCTTAATTGGATGGACAGCTCTTTTATTAGGATTCTTCGCATTCGGAATACCATTTGGATTCTAATAAATAGAATATATAGAAATTCCTTAATAGTATTAAATTCTATTAGGGAATTTTTTTATTGTAAATAAAAAGTACTTAATATAATAAGACTTTGTGTTAATAAACTATTGAAATTTGATTTATAATAAACTTTGCATAGTTATTTTTTTATGTGCTAATATGTATGACATAAAAAAGATTTTTAAAGGAGTTTTAAAATGAATCAAGGTCAAGAAATGTTTTTCAACTTTATAATGCAAAATGTAGAAGAAAAAAATCAAGAAAAGGCTAAAGAATTATTAGCTGAAAGTTTTGGAAAACAAGCTGATGGAACATTTAATCAAGAATATATGATGTCTTTCATTCCAAGAATGTTAGAATTGATAAGGCCTGAAAGCGTTGAACAAGTAAAAAATATTATGATGAATCATAAGGCATAAATTGCATAAAAATAATGAAAATACCGTACTATCTACATTTGAATAGTACGGTATTTTTAATTAAGCATTTTTTAACCTTTTTAATACATTAGATTTTTCAAGTACAGCAGCTAAAACAACGGCTAACACTATTCCAACAATTGATTGAATAATATTACCAGGAACAGAAGCAATTGCACCTGCAAATCCGTACATTACAGTTTCAACTAAACAGTAACCAATGACTTGAAAAGTACATCCTATAATAGATCCAATAATCCAAGCAGATTTAGTTTTACCAATTAAATTTTCACCAATTGTAGCAATAATTAATACCATAATAGCCTTAATTAAAAATGTAGGAATAATATATTGCATATATCCACTTAATAAATCACATAATGCAGCACCTAAACCAGCAGCTAAAGCTCCCTTTTTCTTTCCTAAAATTAAAGCAGATATAATAACCATAGAATCACCTATGTGTGTATATCCATTTAATGAAGGGATTTTAATTAAATAAGTTGCCACAAAAATTAATGCAGCCATAATTGCAATTTTAGTTATATCTTTAGTACTAATATGTTTTCTCATTATAATATCCTCCAACAAAATTCCATATTAATAAAATACACTAATTATATAAAAAGTGCTAATGTATGGGTACAATGAAAAGGTATTGCTAGAAAATAAAAGAGTAGTGTATAATAGAAAAAATTAAACTAAAAGATAAAGGAGTGATAATATATGAGCGAAAATAATAATGTGAGATTAGGACTTATAGAGTTATATAAAAATAAAATAAGATTTTTAGGATTTACTCAAAAAGATTTAGATGAAAAATATAATAGCAGTTTCTTATCACAAGAAGAGTATGATACATTAACTACTTTTTATAATGAATATATAACAAATAATAAGTAATAAATAGTAAAAAGACATTTGCATATCTGTGAATGTCTTTTTTTATGATGAATTATTATTAAATATAGTATTAAATAAGATGAAATAGAGGATAGTTTAGTGTAAAATGGAAATACATGCTTTACAAAGGAAGGGATGGTAATGTGGATAGGGAGTTAAAATGAATTAATTATGTTAATAAATATAAAAATGAAAAAAGAAGATTGAAAATATTTTATTAACACAAAATATAGTTAAGAGTAGAATCGAAATCTTTAATATGCTAAAATAAGGAATTAAAAAACAAAATTATATTTATAAGAGGAGGGAAAATAAGTGAAATTAATATTAAGATACTTAAAAAATTACAAAGGTCTAATTTTATTAAACTTATTAGGAGTATTTGGTTTTGCGTTAGTAGAACTTGGTATACCTACAATAATGGCAGATGTAATAGATAAGGGAATAGCTTATAACGATATAGGTTACATAAAGAAAATGGGACTAGTAATTGTAGCAATTTCAATATTAGGTGCTATGGGGACTATACTTTTAGGATATACATCAGCAAAGATTTCAACAAAAGTTGTAAGAGATATAAGAAATGATATATTCAAGAAGGCACAGGAGTTTTCACATAGTGAATATGATAAGTTTGGCATATCTTCAATGATAACAAGAACAACAAATGATGCATTTCAAGTAATGCAATTTACAAATACAATATTAAGATTAGCAATGATATGTCCAGTAATGTTTTTTATAAGTCTAATTATGATATTAAAAACAAGCGGTAGATTATCAACAATATTAGTAGTTACATTACCTCTTATTGTATTAGGTGTATTTTTAATAGCTAAAACATCTCATCCATGGTCACAAACTCAACAAAAAAACTTAGATAGATTAAATAGAATATCAAGAGAAAATTTAACTGGAATAAGAGTTATAAGAGCTTTTGGAAATGATGAGTATGAAGGTAAAAGATTTAATAAAGCTAATAATCAATATGCAAGTATTTCAAAAAAGTTATTTAAATTAATGTCAATTGCCCAACCAACATTTTTCTTGCTACTTAACTTAGCAATAATAGTATTATTTTGGATAGCAAGTAGAATGATTAATGTAGGAACACTACAAATTGGACAATTAGTAGCATTTATAGAATATTTATTCCATGCAATGTTTTCATTAATGCTGTTTTCTAATGTATTTGTTATGTATCCAAAAGCACAAGTTTCAGCAGAAAGAATTGAAGAAATATTATATTCAGAACCATTAATTAAGGATCCGGAAAAAGGAGTTACAGAAACTAATAATGAAGGTACATTAGAGTTTGATGATGTTACTTTTACTTATCCAGATGGTGAGGAACCTGTAATAAAAAATGTTTCATTTAAAGCTAAAAAGGGAGAAACTATAGCATTTATAGGAAGTACAGGTAGTGGTAAATCTACCCTTATAAATCTTATACCAAGATTTTATGATGTTACTGGCGGATCTATAAAAATAGATGGAGTAGATGTAAGGGATTTTAACATTAAAGCATTACGTAAAAAAATAGGATTTATAAGACAAAAAACATTATTATTTACAGGAAGTATTAAAAGTAATATTAAATTTGGTAAGCATGAAGCAAGCCATGAGGAAATAGTACATAGTGCTAAGGTAGCGCAAGCTTATGATTTTATTACTAAAAAAGAAAAAGAATTTGATGAGCCAATAGGTGAAGGTGGTTCAAATGTTTCTGGTGGACAAAAACAAAGATTATCTATAGCAAGAGCTTTAGTTAGAAAACCGGAAATTTATATTTTTGATGATAGTTTCTCAGCATTAGACTTTAAGACAGATGCTATATTAAGAGCTGAGCTTAAAAAAGAAACAACCCATGCAATAGTTTTAATTGTAGCTCAAAGAATAGGTTCAATTATGGATGCAGATAAAATAATAGTTTTAGATGAAGGAAAAGTAGTTGGAATTGGAAAACATAAAGAATTATTAAAAAATTGCTCAGTATATAAAGAAATAGCATTATCACAACTTACAGAGGAGGAATTAGCATAATGGGAAAAATAAAAGATTCAATTAAAAAAATTACTCCTTTTGTTAAACCATATAAGATAGGTTTTTTAACTGCTATTTTACTTATAATAGTAGCTGCAGTATTTACAGCACTTGCACCTAGAACTGAAGGATTAGTTATAACTCAGCTTACTAATGATTCTTTTGATTTAATAAGAGGTGTAGAAGGAGCTAGTGTAAACTTTAAATATATTACAAGAGTTCTAATATTATTGCTTTTTGTATATTTAGGAAATGTACTAGCAACCTATGGAGCAAGTTTCTTATTAACAAATGCTATTCAAAATAGTATGAGAGATTTAAGGGGAGCCGTTCAAGATAAAATAAGAAGATTACCAGTAAGCTATTTTGATAAAAATAGCTATGGGGATGTATTAAGTAGAATTACAAATGATATAGATACTATTTCAAATGCACTTCAACAAAGTTTAAGCCAAGTTGTAAATTCAATATTATCAGTAGTTTTAGCACTTGTTATGATGTTTTCTATAAATGTAAAAATGGCATTAGTAGCAACACTTATAATTCCACTTAGTTTTATAGTTTCAAGAGTAGTAGTAAGTAAATCTCAAGGATATTTTAAAACTCAACAAGATGCTTTAGGTAAATTAAATGGTACAGTTCAAGAAATGTACACAGGATTTAATGAAATAAAGCTATATGGTAAGGAAGAAGATGTAATTAAAGAATTCGTTGCTATAAATGGTGAACTTCAAGTTGCAGGATTTAAAGCACAATTTATATCAAGTACTATGGGACCTTTAGTTTCTTTAGTTTGCTACTTAGGAATAGCTGCAATAGGAATCCTTGGAGCTATTATATCAATTGCAGGAGGAATTACGGTTGGTAATCTTCAAGCATTTATAAGATATATATGGCAAATAAATCAGCCTCTATCTCAAGTAACTCAATTATCATCAGCTATTCAATCAGCTTTTGCAGCAGTTGATAGAGTATTTGAGTTCTTAAATGAAGAAGAGCAATTAGAAGATAAGAAAACTTCTATAAAATTAGATAATCCAAGAGGAAATGTTTCTTTTGAACATGTGAAATTTGGATATAGTGATGATAAGATTTTGATACATGATTTAAATGCAGAAGTTAAGGCTGGACAAATGGTAGCAATAGTTGGACCTACTGGAGCAGGAAAAACTACATTAATTAATTTACTTATGCGATTTTATGAACTTAAAGGCGGAGCAATTAAAATTGATGGAGTAGATACTAGAGATATGAAGCGTGAAGATTTAAGAAGCATGTTTGGTATGGTACTTCAAGATACATGGCTATTTAATGGAACTATAGAAGATAATATAAAGTATGGTAGATTTGATGCTACTAAAGATGATGTGATATTAGCAGCTAAAATAGCAAATGTACATCACTTTATAAAAACATTACCTGATGGATATAATATGTTGTTAAATGAAGAGGCTTCTAATATATCACAAGGTGAAAAGCAATTATTAACTATAGCAAGAGCAATAATTTCTGATCCAAAGATTCTTATATTAGACGAAGCTACAAGTTCAGTAGATACAAGAGTAGAGCTTATGCTTCAAAAAGCTATGCAAAATATAATGAAGGGAAGAACAAGTTTTGTTATAGCTCATAGATTGTCTACTATAAGAAGTGCAGATTTAATATTAGTAATTAAGGATGGAAATATAATTGAGCAAGGAAATCATGAAGAGCTTATGGCTAAAGGTGGTTTCTATGAAGAATTATATAATAGTCAATTTGCAGAGAATTAAAGATTAATTTTAAAATCAAAAACTACGGCGAAAAAAATGCCGTAGTTTTTTTGTAGAGATAATATATTTAATTGAAAGTTAGTATAATTAATATAAATTAAATCCAGTTTATACTAGCCTCTTTTCTAGGTACAGTTCTTTTGTACTTAACATTTGGATAACCAATAACTAAGCAAGAAACTATTTGATTACCATCATTAATTCCAAGTAAATCTAAAATTTCCTTATTATCTTTAGAAGCTATTTGTATAAATCCACTAAAGAAAGTACCAAGACCTAAAGCATCTGTCATAAGTTCCATGTTAGAAGAAGCCAATCCAGCATTAAATGCATTTGGTGAAGTAACAAATATTACTGCAGGTGCATTAAAGAACATTCTATCATTTTTTATAGGATCTTCTTTAAAAGCAGCATAATAATTAACCCATGCAGTTGCATATCTCTTTAGATATTCAGTTTCAGGAGTTAAGTTAGCTAAGATATATTCACCTTTTTGCTTTAAGCTTTCATAAGTTAATTCCTTAAGTAATGGTAATTTATCTGTAACTACAGTATAAGAAACATCTTGAGAATTAGTTGAAGTTTGAGTAAATCTTCCAGCTTCAATAATTTGTTTAAGCTTTTCTTTTTCTACAGGTATATCTTTAAAACGTCTAACACTTCTTCTAAATTTAATAAAATTTAAAAGATTTTCAGATTCTATAGCAAATGTTTCCTTATCATAAGGTTTTACTTCAGACATATCATAATCATCAGTTGAAACAGCTTCTACAGGACAGATTGCAATACAGTGCCCACATTTAATACATCCTTCATTATTTATGTAAGCCTTTCCTTCTTCTAAAGAAATAACACGTACAGGACAATCTTTTATACATTGTTTACATGCAATACACTTTTCTCTATCTACTTTAAACATTTAGATACACTCCTTAATTTTTAATATAAATCAGCTTTAAATTTATTTATAAATATAAGATATAATATAAGTAAACTCTTTATTAAACTTTAAAACATCATAAACCTAAAATTTTAATTCATTATTAGATTGCCCCTTTTCCATTAATTTAATTCTTATATTTTTTTAGGGGCTTTTCTATAGCATCAATATACTTAAAGTATATTTTTAGTAGCTTCTAACTGAATATCTTTAGTTATGTTTTGTTTATTAGTTTATTAAAGGTATTAGCTCAAATATTTTGTTAGTAAGTCAACCTGCATTAAGCAAGGCAATTTCAAAGTTAGAAGAGGAGTTAAATGTTCCACTTTTTGAAAGAGAAGGACGTAATATAAAAATAACTAAATATGGAGAGGTATTTTTAAGGTATGCTGAATCTGCACTTAGTGATATTGAAAGAGGAATAGAAAAAATACAAGATATGAAAAAAATAATGATAGAGTTATTTCAGTATCATCTACCTATTGCATAGGCGCCACAGTAATTCCTTTTTTAATAAGTAATTTTTTAAATACTCATATGCAAACAAAGTTTAACTTTAATAATCAAAGTACAGATGAGATATTAAAAGATTTAAAGTATGAAAAAATAGATCTGGGATTTTTTGATGATATAAAAAGTATTGAGGATTATCCTGAAATAGAGACTTCTCTAGTAAAAAAAGAAGAATATGTATTAATAGTTCCTAAAAATCATTATTTAGCTAATAAAGAAGAGGTATATTTAAAAGATTTAAAGGAAGAAAATTTTATAGCTTATAATGCAAAAGATAATGAAAAGAAAATATCTTATGCCGAACTTATAGGTTATACACCTAAAATATCAGTGGAGCCAACTGAAGCTAGTATGCTTGCAGGCTTAGTTTCTGCAGGAGCTGGTATTTCAGTAGTTGTAAATACACCTATGATTAATACAAATAAAATTTCTAAAATAAAAATAAAGGACGATATTGGGTATAAGAAGATTTATATGGGATGGAACAAAGAAGCTTATATATCAAAGATTGCGGAAGAATTTAAAGAATATATTATAAAAAATATAAATCAATGGTAACTTTTTGCGACTAATTGTATTATAAATATGAAATATTGACTAAACATAGATAATAATCTATATTTAAAGTGTTTAACAATACATAACTTATAGGGAGAGATTAATTATGAACAAACCAAAGGTGGCATTTATATGCGTACATAATTCTTGTAGATCACAAATGGCAGAAGCATTAGGGAAAAAATATGGTATAGATGTTTTTGAAAGTTATTCAGCTGGAACAGAAACAAAGCCACAAATTAATCAAGATGCGGTAAGAATAATAAAAGATTTATATAACATTGATATGAATAAGACTCAAAAGTCAAAATTATTAAATGAAATTCCAACAGTAGATATAGTTATAAAAATGGGATGTAATGTTGTATGTCCGCATTTACCAGCAAAGCATGTAGAGGATTGGGGATTAGAAGATCCAACTGGAAAATCTGATGAGGAGTTTATTAAGATAGCAAAAACTATAGAAATAAAAGTTAAAGAGTTAGCAGAAAGAATTAAAAATAATAAGTTATAAAAACAATAGGCTGTATGTTAAATGGACAGCCCCATGTCTACTTGACAGAGGGCTGCTCAAAAAATTACAGTCTATTATTTTTTATAAAGAAAATATTAAGCAAAGCCAAGTAATGTTCCTATAGTATGTATTACAAATGATACAAACCAAGCTATACAACATTGCATTAAAACTATGCCTAGTGCAGCCTTTTTAGAACCAAGCTCTCTTTTTATGCAAGCTATTGCAGCAATACAAGGAGTATATAATAATGTAAATATTAAAAAGACAAATGCAGTAAAAGGTGTAAATAAGGTAGAGAGTGCAGATGTATTTCCACCTAATAATACAGTTAATGTACTTACTACACTTTCCTTAGCAGTAAATCCAGTAATTAAGGCTGTTGATATTCTCCAATCGCCAAAGCCTAATGGAGTAAATAAAGGAGATATTAAACCGCCTAGTATAGCTAATAAACTAAATTTAGAATCACTTACCACATTAAGTCTTGTATCAAATGTTTGCATAAACCAGATAATAATAGTTGCTACAAAAATAATAGTAAAGGCCTTTGTTATGAAGTCTTTAGCCTTACTCCAAATTAACTGACAAACACTTTGAGGACTAGGAAATCTATAGTTAGGTAACTCCATTACAAAAGGTATTGGCTTACCTTTAAAGGTACTATTTTTTAAAAGTAAAGAAAATAATATTCCAACAATAATTCCAGAAAAATATAAAATTACCATAACTAATGCAGGATGTTTTGGGAAAAAGGCAGCAGTAAATAATGCATAAATTGGTAGTTTAGCTGAACAACTCATAAAAGGAATTAATAACATTGTCATTTTACGATCTCTTTCTGAAGAAAGTGTTCTAGTTGACATAATTGCAGGAACAGAGCAACCAAAACCAATTAAAAGAGGAACAAAGCTTCTACCGGAAAGTCCAATTTTTCTAAGCATCTTATCCATAACAAAAGCAATCCTTGCCATATATCCACTATCCTCTAATACAGATAAGAAGAAGAATAACACTACTATGATTGGCAAAAAGCTAAGTACACTTCCAACCCCATCAAAAATACCATCAATTACGAGAGATTTTACTATTGGATTAAGACCATAAGCAGTTAGTCCTTTATCACAAACTTCAGTGAACCATGATATGGCCATGGATAACCAATCAGATAATGTAGCACCAATAACATTAAAGGTTAGCCAAAATACAAGAGCCATAATAGCTACGAAAGAAGGAATAGCAGTAAACTTTCCAGTAAGTATATTATCAATTTTTACACTACGTATGTGTGATTTGCTTTCTAATGGTTTTATAACTGTATTACTACACACATTGCTAATGAAAGTAAATCTCATATCAGCAAGAGAAGCTTGTCTGTCTTTACCAGTTTCATTTTCCATTTCTATTATAATATGTTCTAGTAATTGCTTTTCATTTTCATCTAATTTAAGTTTATTTAAAATAATAGAATCACCTTCAACTAATTTTGTAGCTGCGAATCTTGCTGGAATTTTTGCATTATTAGCATGATCTTCAATTAAATGAAGTATTGCATGAATACATCTGTGAATGGCAGCTTGCTCATCAGAAGCATTTTCATCACAAAAATCTAATCTTCCAGGGCACTCGTCAAATCTAGCAACGTGAATAGCATGTTCAATAAGTTCATCAATTCCCATATTTTTAGAAGCTGATATAGGTACAACAGGAATACCTAATAATTCTTCTAGTAAATTAACTTTAATAGTTCCACCATTTTCTTGAACTTCATCCATCATATTTAGTGCAAGAACTATAGGTAGGTCCATTTCTATAAGTTGCATTGTTAAATATAAATTACGCTCAATATTAGTTGCATCAACAATATTTATTATTCCTCTAGGATTAGAATCAATAATAAAATCTCTAGTTACTATTTCTTCATTAGTATATGGTGAAAGAGAGTATATTCCAGGAAGATCTGTAACTGTAGCCTCAGGATGATTTTTAATTACTCCATCTTTTCTATCTACTGTTACACCAGGAAAGTTTCCAACATGTTGATTGCTACCTGTTAATTGATTAAATAGTGTGGTTTTTCCACAATTTTGATTACCAATTAATCCAAAGGTTAAAGGAGAACCAGCAGATAATTCATTCCCCTTTTTATGAACATGATAAATCCCCATTTCTCCTACTTGTGGATGGGGTATATCATTGATTCTTTCTTTGTAATTTTTAACATATTTTTTATCAGTAACATCTTTAATTTCTATTTTTGCAGCATCAGCAATTCTTAGTGTAAGTTCATATCCACGTACACATAATTCAATTGGATCACCCATAGGAGCAACTTTAATAAGGGTGACTTGTGTATTAGGGGTAAGACCCATGTCCAAAAAGTGGTTTCTTAATGCACCGGTACCACCTACACTTACAATTGTTGCACTTTTTCCTACTTCTAATTCATCTAAGGTCATTTAAAATCCACCATCCTTTTTTATTGCTTTATTACTACAATATTTATTCATAATATATAAATAACTTGCTAAAAATTTAAAATAATAATGAAAGTAAACAATTAACTTTCCTACAGATAAAAATATTGCTATAATTTTAGTAAGAGCATATGGTAAGTTTGATATAATCTTAATAGGAAATAAAGTAAATAACATAAAAGGAGCACTATTAAAATGGGATTATTTGATATTTTTAATAAAAATAAAGGTAAAAAAGAACCTAAAGTAGAAGAATGTTTTAGCCAAACTGGAGATTTATTAGGGGAAATAATTGATTTAGCATCAAGATATACTATTGAGGATAATTTATTAGATAAATATAGTAATGATGGTACAGAAATAACTATTATTAATAAAGTAAGAGAAGAATTAGAATCAGTATTATTAGATTTAGGAAAATCATTAGATGAGTATTATAATAATGAATATACTACTGTAAAAGATACAAAAAAGGAAAATAATAATTTTTCCTATTCCTTAGACGCATTAGTAGTACTTTTCAATAATTCTCTTGATTTATATTCAGAAAATGAGGAAGTAAGAGATAATCTTAATTTTTGTTATAAAGTATGTAATGGTGAATTAGCTAAGGTGAAAGAAATTCTTATGGATGATAAAGCTATTGAAGATTTTACTGGAATTAAGCCAGTAGTAGTAGAAGAAATTGAAGAAGTCATAGAGGAAACTTCTAATAATGAAGAGGTAGCTGTTGAGAAGATTTCTAAAGAGGAAGCTACTGCAGTCATTGAAGATGATGTTGATAGTGATGTTGATGGAGATATAATAGTAAATACAGATAAAATGAAAATTTATTTTATCAGAATAAGTCGTAATGAAGAAGATGAAATAAGTTTAAATTTATGTATTGAAAATAAGTTAGATAAAGATGTTATAATTGAAAGTAAGGATGTATCTGTAGATGGAATTATAACAGTACCAAGTTTTAGTTGTAGTATTTCAGCAAAATCTAGAGTTTATGATAAGATGGTTTTTGAGAATAGTATACAACAATTAGTAAATCTTAAGGGCACTTTTTATATGATAGATGGTGATTCAACTAAAGTTATTGATGAATGTATAGTTTCTATGTTTAAAGAAGATTAATAAAATAATGTGAAAAAAGAGAGTCTTATAGAATATTTTCTATGGCTCTTTTTCTTATATTAAATTTGCTATGTACATTTCAAATTATATAAAGGTATTAGAATTTAATTGAATATATATGAATATAATAAATTATTAAATAATGTATTTAAGGAGATTATATGAAAAGCACTGTTAGAGTTACTAAATGGGTTGCGGGGGGGCTTGAAGCTTTACTTGGAATTCCAGTGTTAGGAGCAAGCATAATAATAGGATTAGTATGGACTCCATTAGCAATTATGTTAGTATTTCATATTGTTAATTTAGTACTTTCAAAGAATGAGGATTTACCTGTTGCAGGAAGTATTTTGGGGATAGTAGGTAATGCTATTGGATGGATACCTTTTGTTGGTATGATAATGCATATTTTAACAGCTATATTTGTAATGGTGGAAGCCTATAAAACTAAAGTGGAATAATATACAAATTATAGATGTAATATATAACATAAATAATATAAAATTTATACAAAAATTAAGGGGATGCATATAGTATCCTCTTAATTTTTTTCTTTATTTGATAAATTTGATATGAAATTCTTATTAGGGGAGGATATATCCTTTTTATTAGTATGAGTAAGAGTTTTAATGTAAAGTACTGAAAGCTCTTTAATTAACTCAATAATCGTGGATTTTACTTCATCATCCATATTTTTTATTGAATCTAAAATAATAGGAATACTTTTTTTCCAATTCTGAAATATTTCAATGAAATTTTTAATATTTGTAGATTCTAAAATGTTAAATAAGGTTTCTATAAATAACTTACGTTCTTCATTAGATAGATTGCTTAACCAATTATGTAAAGTTTCATTAGTATATTGAGAACTATGAGAAATTTTTTTTAAATAAATAAAATCAGAATTCATTATTTCCCAGGAAAAGGGATTGTGCTGCCTTAAGCCACCAAACTTATTGCTTTTTACTACATGATAATCCTCATGGTTTTCAAGAAGCATTCCTATAAAGGAGGCATGAGGTAAAGTTTTATGTATTTTATCTTTTATTTTAGAAAAGGAATCACTTTTTATTATTTCTTCTCTAAATCCAGGACCATCATGGCTGAATATCTTTATTATACGAGGAGAAACTCTATAATTACAGTTCATAGATGCATAAACAGCAATATTTCCACCCTTAGAATGACCTCCAACATAAAGGCTATGAGGAATTAATTTTGCAATTGTATTTAAATATTGAACTCCTTCTATTTGAGAAGGAATAGCTTTAGTAAATGCCATATTAAAGTCTTCTTTCCAACCTATAAGACTATAATCTGTTCCTCGAAATGCTACATATGCATATGTATTATTTAAAATAAATGTTGTTGCAGAAAATTGTTTTTCTGAACTAGAATCAGTTTTTGAAATATGATAATTAATTCGTATATCTCTAAATCTAGGACTTGCAGCAAGATAAAAAAGTAATTGTTTAGTAGGTTGATGATAAGGAACTTTATCAAACATTTTAGAAAATAATTCTGATTTTAATAAATCTTTAAATTTTACAGGTTCTCTATTTGAATTTATGGATCCAACTAAGTTATCAAGTAGTATATTGCTAATTTGGGATAGTATTAATGAATCTACAGCATTAAATTCTTTTTCGTTTAAAGTAGCAAGTTCTTTTTCTGCATAATTAATGATATTTTCCATAGTAAACTCCAATTATAAAATATATTATATAAAATAAAAATCTTATTAATTATTGTTTTCTCTCAAATAATAAGAAAGATACATTAAATTAGTATATAATTAATCTTGTACATATTTATATCTGAAATTTTTAATAAGAAATGAGGGAGAATTGTGAAGATAACATTAGAAAAGAAAGAAAATTATAAATATAACAGGTATAGATATAGCAAATATAGATATAGCAAATATAGATATAGTTAAAAGAAGAAAATAAAAATAGCTTTGTAATAATAAGAGGAGCTTTAAGGAAGGTAACAGATGAAAAATTTAGAGTTTATTTATAATAGAAAAAGTGTTAGAAAATTTAAAGATAATGAAGTGCCAAGAGAAGATATTATAAAAATGCTTGATGCTGCAATACATGCACCATCTCCAAAAAATCAACAAACATGGCATTTTGTTGTAATACAAAATAAGGAATTAATAAATAAAATAGGCCATATAGTAGAAAAAAATCATACTAATTTAGCAGAAATGGCTAAAGTAGAAAAGCAAAGAAAGTTAATGATGACTTTATTACCGTATTATACATGTTTTAAAAATGCACCTGTATTAGTTGTAGTATATTCAAAGGAATATTATATGATAGAGGAAACAATACTTAGAGATAATAATGCAAGTGAAGAAGTATTAAATGAGTTAAGATTTCCTAATTCAGCAGCTCAAGGGGTAGGAGCTGCTATAGAAAACTTTTTATTAGCAGCAACAGAACTTGGATATGGAACTTGTTATATGACAGGACCAACTCACTCTAAGGTTGAAATTGAAGAGCTTATTAATTTTGAAAAGGATGAATATAAGTTAATGGCAATGATTTCTCTTGGAGTTGCAGAAGAAGATACACCAAACTCACCACTACGTAAGCCTTTAGATGAGGTAGTTACTTTTATTGATTAAATTATCAGCATAAAGTTTCTGTAAAAAAATGGGCGTTCCCCGGAGGTGCATCCATAAAATGGATGAACCTCCGGGGAACACCCATAAAATGGATATAGGATTTTATAATAAAAATAAAGCAGTTGCAAAAGTTAGTTTTGCAGCTGCTTTATTATAGCACTTATTATAGCAATTATGGTGATACATATTGTACTACGTCTTTTTAGGAGCAATAAAAATCTAGTTAATTAAAATTATATCCAAAATATGGTATAATATAAACTGTAAAGAAAATAAAAGGGGATAAGAAAAATATAATGAGGTTGAATGTTGAACAAAGAAGAATAATTGAAAATAAACCAAATGGACATGTACTAGTTAAAGGAGTTGCAGGATCGGGAAAAACTACAGTAGCAGTGCATAAAATACCATTATTATTAAAAGATTATTGCTATGAAAAAGATGATAAAGTACTTGTTATTACATATAACAAGTCATTAATTAATTATGTTAAATATATATATGAAGAAATAGAAAGGAATAAAGAAGAGGAACAATTATCATTAGGAATATATGAAAGCGGAAATAAAGATAAGCTACATATAGAAACTATTGATAACATGATGTTTAGATATTTTGTTTCATATATTAAAAATGAAAGATTAAGAATTGCTTCTGATAAGCAAATTACAAAGGCTCTGAAAGATGCAATTATATCAGTAAAAGAAAAATATGAAAAAGTAAATGTATTAGATCAAAAGAATTTAACATTTATTAAAGAAGAAATTGGATGGATGAAGTCCTGTAATTATACAGATATTGAGGAATATCAAACTATTGATAGAATAGGAAGAGTATCAAATAATAATATAGAATCACCACATAAGTTAAGAAAGAATTCTCAGATAAGACAGGCTATCTTTGAAGTTATGCTTCAATATAATGAAAATCTTAAGAAAGATAGGATGGTAGATTCACAGGATATTGCATTAATAGCATTAAAACAAGCTCAAAATCAAGTAGAAGAGAAATATACTCATATTATAGTTGATGAAACACAAGATTTAACAAGAGTACAATTAGAATTTATTAAAATATTATATATGAATAGAAATTACTCTAGTATGTTATTTGTTTCAGATACAGCACAAAGTATTTATCCAGAGGCTTGGTTAGTAAAGGGAAGAAGTTTTACAAGTATAGGTCTTGATATGACAGGTAAATCCACATCATTATCTAAGAGTTATAGAACAACACTTCAAATAGCATATGCAGCATATAGTCTAATTGCAGATGATAAAAATATTATTGAGGAAGATAATTTTGTAAAGCCATCATTAATTGATAAGCAAGGGGTTTACCCTGTATATAGAGGATTTAAAAATAGGATATTAGAAGCTGAATATGTTACTGGAATAATAAAGAATGAGTTAAAAGATAGATATAATTATAAAGATATTGCAATTATAACTAGGTTTAAAAATCAATTAAAAGAAATAAAAATTTGCTTAGAGAAAAATGATATACCTTATAAAGAAATTGAAAATGATGATGAGGTAGACTTTAATGATAACTCTATTAAATTACTTACCATGCATTTGATTAAAGGGCTAGAGTTTAAAGTTGTTATGATAGTAGGGCTTAATGATAAATATATGCCTTTAAAATCCTTTGTAAATGAATTTGAAGATAGTGACTTTGCTGAATCTATGGATAGAAAATTATTATACGTAGGAATGACTAGAGCTACAGAGCAATTATTTTTGACTAGTGATGGAAATCCTTCTAAGTTTATTAACGATATAAGCTGCAAATATTTAAGAATTAATTCAAAAAGTAACTTTAGAAAGTTACATAGGATTAATATTGACGAGTATTTATTTACTTATAAAATTGAGGACATATATAGAAATGAAGAAATTACAAGACAATGGATTATTAATGAACTTACAAATAGATATGGTTATCCGAAAGAGTTAATAGATGTTGAAGTTAATATTAATATGGAAACTAAGGCTGAAAGAGTAGATGTTGTTGTCTATGCTTATGAGAATAAAGATAAAGTACCTTTTATATTTATTAAAACTAATAAATTAGGAGTAGGTGCTGAAAGAGATATACTTCATATTAAAGAATACATGAGTAATTATGATACTGTTAGATATGGAATTGTTACTGATGGAGATGAGATTGTCATTATTAATAATGATTTGGAGGAGATTGACGATATTCCATGCTTTAGGAGTGTGTTGTAAAGGAACTTTTTATTGAAAAAAGGGAAGAGTAGATAGATTTGTGTTTTACACAAACTTATCTACTCTCCCTGCTCTTTCAATAATTTATAATAAGTTGTTTTCTTTAACCCTAAAATTTCCATTGCTTTTATATTATTTATAGTTCTATTTTCAACTAATTTAATAACACTAGTCCACTCTTTAGGATATTCTGTTTTCTTACGTCCAAATTTAACCCCTTTTTCTAATGCTAGTTTAATTCCTTCTTTTTGTCTTTTCTCTCTTTTTTCAACTTCATCTTGGGCCATCATAGTATAAAGCTCAATTATTATATTATTAATGGTTTCTAACATCAAATTATCATTTGTATTTAATTGTGTGGTTGGGAGATTTAAAGCTACTAATCTAACATTATTTTCTTTAAAATATTGAATTTCCTTGAGAGTTAATCTTTTATTACGCCCTAATCTATCAAATTCATGTACTACTAATGTATCACCAGCTCTAAGTGCATCTTTTAACTTAATGTATTCAGGTCTATTAAAATTTTTTCCGGTTGATTTATCACAATAAATTCTTTCACATCCATAATTTTTAAGACTTTCTATTTGCCTATCTAAATTTTGTTCAGTAGTTGAAACTCTACAGTATCCTATTAACATATTTTCATTCCTTTCAATTTGATATTCATAAATATAATACACTACAATAGTTCATATAACTATAGAAATATTAACGAACTAAAAAATAAAATTTTTTAAAAGAAATTTTGAGAATTTTACTTACTTTTATATATATTAATTTTTAGTTCATTTTTGTGTACAAATATAAACTAAAAATTTGTTTTAAAATATTTGATTTGAAATATGGGGAGAAAATATTATGAGCATGCAACACAGAAGGGAATTATTTACAAAAGAACAAAGAAAACTTTTTATTCAATATCCTGAAGGAGAATGGAGTATAGGGTCTTACTATACATCTTCAAAATATGATTTAGAAATAATTATAAAACATAGAAAAGAAGAAAATAAACTTGAATTTGCATTTCAATTAGCTGCTTTAAGATATCAAGGATGGTCTTACAGTTTAAATAAAGAAATATCACTTGAGATAATTCGATATATAGCTAAACAAGTTGGTACAGTTCCTAAGGCTCTTAAACTATATGCATTGAGGAGTAATACTTCAAGAGATCATATAGAGAGTTGAAAAAGGAGTATGGCTATAGATAATTTTCAAATACTAACTATAAATTTTTATTAAAATACATTGTTAATTTAGCATTTGAAAATAGTGATTCTTTATTTTTAATGAAAAACTCTATAGAGTATTTGAGAGAAAAGAAAATTATATTACCTGCAATAACTACATTTAAAAATCTTGTATGGGAAGCAAAAAATGGGTCTGAAATGTTGATTATAAATACTATAGTAAGCTCATTAAATTCAAAAAAAGAAGTTAGATGATATAGTATTTTTACAATCAGAGAAATTAAAAGGAAAAACTATTTTAAGGTGGTTGAAAGAACCTATAGGTTCCCATTCTCCTGATAACTTTTTAAAAGTTATTGAAAAACTAGAGTATATACGCTCATTAAATTTAGAAAGAGCTATAAATTATAAAGAATCTATTGGTGAATATATTTATTATAATTTAATTATTCATATCTCACCTTTAGGATGGGAACACATAAATATATTAGGGGAATATACTTTTAATTTAAATGAGTTGGAAACTAAAGAATTACATAGACCATTAAACATATAAAAAAGTCTGAAAACCCTTGGTATCAGCAGGAAAAAATGCTCTTAACGTGTGAAATCTGCATTTTCTGGACGCTACCCCAATTAGTAAACAAACTATAAAATTAAAACTCCACTTGACACTATTACAATTGTCGTATATCATTAAAGTATGATAATTATCAGTTTATGAAAGGATTTTTTTATGAAAAAGTTACCTAAAACAGAATTTGAAATAATGAAGTTTATTTGGGGTAAAAATGAAAAATTACCAACTAAAGAGATTGGTGCTTATATGGAATTATTATTAGGTTGGAAATTAAGTACTACATCAAAAACACTATCAAGACTTGTTGACAAGGGATTTTTAACAACTGAACGTATAGGAAAACAGGTTTTTTATACAGCAATCATTAAAGAATATGATTATGTTAAATTTGAAACAAAAGATTTTTTTAAATTTTTACATGGGAAGTCGTTAAAAAGTATTATATCTACACTTGAAGACAGTAATGAAATTACTAATAAAGATTTAGCTGAACTTGAAGAATGGGTAAAAAATAGGTAATGATATGAAAGAGTTATTTTTTCAGGTTATAAATACAAGTATTTATACAAGTATATTCCTTATTTTGATTATATTATTTAATAATAAATTTTTAACTAAATATAGTCATAAATTTAATTATTCTATTTTAATCATTATAATATTAAGATTAATATTTATTATTAAAATAAATATTAATCTTCCAATAAATTATTTTTCAATATTAAAAGAGAATAACTTTAATAGTAAAATTTATTATATTGAACCATCAATAAGTAATTTAAGTTCCTTTGATTTTATTAATATTTTTTCTATACTTTGGATTATAGGAGTTTGTATAATAATTTTATATCATGTTTATTTTCAATTTATGTTTTATTTTAGAATAAAAAGAAATATAAATTGGAGTCAAAATAGCAAATTTCAAAAAATATTAAATGAACAAATTATAATTAATAAAATAAATTCAAATATTAATGTATATGTTGTGAAAGGTGTTCCAACACCATTTCTTATCGGAATAATAAAAAATGCAATAATAATTCCAGAAAATAATTATACAGAAGAAGATTTAAAGTGGATATTTAATCACGAACTTATTCATTTTAAAAGGAAAGACAACATCTTAAAGCTATTAATGATATTAGCTTTAGCACTTCACTGGTTTAACCCTTTAATCTATATTTTAAGAAGGCTTTTTTTTGAACAATGTGAATTATCTTGTGATGAGCAAGTGATAAAAGATGCTGAAATTAAAGAAATTAAAGAGTATTCATTAATATTAATAAATTCAATAAAATATAAAAATGAACTTAAAATATCATTAATGTCATCAAAATTTAGTAATAAAAAAATAAATATAATAAAAAGGAGAATTGAGAGTATGTTAAATTTAAAATCAAAGAAAAATGGACTATTATTTGGTGCATTTATATTTTTTGTAGTTGGAGGAACAATATTTTCATTTAATTCAAACAATGTATTTGCAGATACTCCTGAAGATAATGGAGTAAAAAATTATACATTTGTAGAAACACCAACAACTGCTCAAGAAATACCAAGAGAAACAGGGATTTCAGCAGTAACAATAAAAGCTGATTCTACAATAGTTGAATATAATGATGGTCAAATTAAGGAATTTGATAATAATGAATATAAGATTAATGCAACAGTATTAGAATAATATTATTACTTAAAATGAGGTTATCGAATTAACAGATAAAAGTCTGTGATCGATTCCTCTTTTTATATATTTAAACTATTTTGAAATATTTAAATCCACTATAAAAAGAGTGATTAAGTTATATATTTTTCTTAGTAGTTTCTTTTATTATTATAAAACTAATATCTTTATATACTTGAATAAATGTTTATTTTTTATTAATCAGATATCTTTTAATGATATTTTTTTAATATTAAAATATAGTATTTAAATTTCTTTATTTATTGAAATAGAAAAGGCTGTTCACTATATTAATGAAACAGCTCAATTTTACAATTTTAAATTATGTTGTATGATAAAAATAAGTATTATAAAACTATGGAAAGAGTTTTTCCAGAGCATTTAGAACCTAATATTGTCCAAGTTTGAGGTCCAGCAGTTGCATCAACAGAAAGTCCATTATCTCTTTGAAAATTAATTAAAGCTTGATGAGTCTTAGGTCCAAAAATTCCATCTGACGTTCCTGCATCATAACCTAATGCTTTAAGAGCCTCTTGAAGAACCTTAGTAGCTAATCCCGATGTTACATAATTATAGCCAATATATACAGATGAATCTATCTTTACAGTACCATTGATACATTTAAATGATGCAACAACATATTTAGGATTAACTAAATTATATTCAACAGAAGTTCCGTCTTTATATACAGTTACTCCTGGCATCTCCATTTGTTCTTCTAAGGTACCATATTTTTCATTGCCCCAATTTTCCTCAGGTGTATCCGCATAAGCTGTTAACGGTGTTAATAATGATGTTCCTATAATCCCTACAGCAACAATAAGTGATAAAACTTTTTTACTCATAAATTTATCCTTCAATTTACAATATATTTGTTTTTAGTACAAGTACTTGTTTATTTAATTATAACCACTATAAAAGTAAAAGTAAATACAATTATTCAAAAAAATGACAAAAATAGAAAAAATAATATTTTAAGAAGCGTTAAGGTGGTAATTGATTCACCTTTTTTCAGCATTATCTCAATTTATTTTCTAAGTTTACTATTCATATAATATTTAATTGTATATTTTGTTTTTAGGAATATTTCTATTTCCTTTAAGCTCTTTGCTACTGCATGATTTATATTATAAAAGAGTCTATTTTTGAATTATTAAAGATGCCTCAATCTAACATATTGAATAGATTCCACAAGTATCATAATCTAACACTTTTGGACTAAGGGTGTTTTTGGCTTGACATATATTTTTAATCAACGATAAAATAATACTTAATAAGGGGTCAAAAATTATGGTCAAAAGTAATGGTATAAATTTTTGTATTTGGGGACAAGTTTTGACCTTGATGGAGGGAAAATATGAATTATGGATATGCAAGAGTTAGTACAATAAAGCAAGGTAGTGGAAATTCTTTAGAAGAACAATTATCTACATTATTTTCTTCAGGTTGTGATGAAGTCATAGAAGAAAAGTTTTCAGGAAAAACTAACGATCGACCACAATTAAAATTATTATTGGATAAGTTGAAAGAAGGAGATACCTTCACAGTTACTAAGCTCGACAGATTTGCTAGGAGCTTAATAGATGGAGCTAAACTAGTACAAGAATTACTTGATAGGGGAATAAAGATAAATATATTAAATATAGGGGTAATGGATAATACCCCAGCTAGTAAATTAATAAGAAATATATTTTTATCTTTTGCTGAATTCGAAAGAGATATGATTTTAGAAAGAACAAGGGAAGGGAAGGAAATAGCAAGGACAAAAGATGGGTATAAGGAGGGTAGACCTAAAAAGTTTACTAAGGAGCAAATAGACTTAGCTTTATCTATGTTATCTGTAAATTGTGGAGATAAAAGTTATAACGAGGTTGAGAGATTAATGGGTATTAGTGTAAGCACATTAAAGAGAGAAAATAATAAACGTAAGTTAGATAAAATAAATAATTAGTATAAATAAGAAAGTGTTCCTCGGGAACACTTTCTTATTATTATTTTTTAGATATATATCAAAAGTTATCATAAGATATAAAATATTGTGGTGTATTGGAGAATTCATAAATGCAATAAATTACTCCAATAATTGTAGGGATAAGCAATAATGATAATAAAATAAATCTCATAAATTAATCCGCTTTGAGACTGTAGATAATTTTGTGTAATATAGTTTCTTATAAATCAAATATTACTGGAAATTTTGATTTTCAGTAATATTTTTTTATTATCTAGAAATACTAATAATGTGTTTTTCTGTTCTTTTATATTATCTAACCAAAGTTAGATAATATACATAAATTTTATAAAAAGTACAAGCTTTTATGCTAATTCATCTTTTAATTCTTCAGTAAAAAATAATGTTAGCTCCGCTAGCGTAGCACCCCAGTTTGGAACTGGTTGAGTCCATTTTTCCATGATTTCCATAGTTGCTAGGTATACACACTTGTTTAGAGATTCATCTGTTGGAAATATAGTTCTAGATTTAGTATACTTACGCACCTGTCTATTGAATCCTTCAAGTGCATTAGTTGTATAGATCATTTTTCTTATTCTAGGCGAAAAATCAAAGAAAGTAGATAAGTTATTCCAGTTGTTATACCATGAATCTATGACCATTCCATAACTATTTCCCCAAGTTTCTTTTAGTTTGTCTAGCTGCGCCAACGCAAGTTCTTCGGTTGCAGCTTTATAAACTTCTTTTAAATCTTTCATAAATGATTTTTTATCTTTTGATGCTATGTATTTTATAGAGTTTCTTATTTGATGAACAATACATGTTTGTATATTAGCTGATGGAAATACGGTTTGAATAGCTTGTGGTAATCCTTTAAGACCATCCATACAAGCAATTAAGATTTCTTTTACACCTCTATTTTTTAAGTCATTGCAAATACCTAGCCAAAACTTAGCTCCTTCAGCTTCATCAACCCATAGTCCAAGAATATCCTTATATCCTTCCATCGTATATCCTAAACAAATATATACAGCCTTATTAACTATTTTTCCATTGCTTCTAACTTTAAAGTACATAGCATCTAAATAAACTATTGGATATATTTTATCTAACATTCTATTTTGCCATTCGGTAGCGGTAGCTATTACTTTATCTGTGATTTTAGAAACCATTGATGGTGAGATTGTAATTCCATATAAATCTTCTATTTCAGCTTGAATATCGCTAGTAGTCATACCCTTAGCATAAAGAGAGATTATTTTTTTATCTAGTTCATTACAAACAGTTTCATATTTCTTTACTATTTGAGGTTCAAATTCAGACTTTCTATCCCTTGGTATATCGAGATCAACATCTCCAAATGAACTTCTTAGATTTTTTTGACTATATCCATTTCTATAATTTCTTTCGCTAGGTTCAATATCGTTTTGACGTTGGTATTTATCTCTTCCGAGATGTTCATCCATTTCTGCTTCAAGTATATTTTCTAGCACATCCTTAATTAACCTTTGAACTAACCCGTTCTTTCCAAGAACATCATCGATTGTTTTACACTTTTTTACCTCTGAATTGTAATCAAAGTTGATATCATTTTTTCTTCCCATAAAAATTCCTCCTAAAATTTATATTGTATATTATTCCAAATCTACCAACCAATCATACAAAAAAGAGCAGATAGATTTGTGTTTTACACAAACTTATCTACTCTCCCCACGAATCTATCTACTCTTCCCATATCTACTCTCACATTATACTGAAAATTTTTTAATTAAATTTATTTTTAACTAATGTAAATATTTTATCAAAATCTAATGTTATATTTAAATAATTGCTTTTAAAAATATTATCAATTTTAATATAATCTCTATAATTATCATTTTCTAGGTTATATAACTCTACACTTCCATCTTGAGAAACTAGAATATATTCTTTTACTCCTATAGATTTATATAAATCCATTTTTTCAGTTCTATCATATTTAGCTGTAGTAAAGCTCAAAACTTCAACAACTAATTCTGGAGCAGAAACTAATATTTCACCTTTCCATAATAAATCCCCACCGGCAAAAACATCAGGTTCTAAATATTTATATTTTTTATTAGGGTTTTTAAGAATATAATTAACATCAATTCTAGTTGCTTCAGAACCAACATTATTTGCAGAATCAGTTTGATCTAACAATTCATTAAATATATAATGTACTATAATTCGGTGTAAATTAGAAGCAGGACACATCATCATCATAAAAAATCACATCCTATAGTTAGTTTATTATTATAATTATAATATGTAAATCCAGTTTTATCTAGTATTATTAATAATATAAACAAATGATAAGTATGTTATAATGAGACAAGAAATGAGTTGAAATATAAAAACTATTTTAAATTAAATATTTTTAGAAAGAAGTGATGGGATGGGTTCAATTAAGTGTACCTTAAGAAAAGAAACAAAAAATGAAATAGCTAAATACATAGATAATGAATTTATTAATGAAACCATTAAAGAAATTGTTAAATACATAAAAGAAGTTAATAAAGTTCAAATAGATGATTCAAATTACAATAAGTATGATGTAAATTCTAAAGTTGATTTAATAGATAATGGACCATTTAATATTTATGATTATACTTATGTGAAAGATTTTATATATGAATTATCATGGGAAGGTTCATATGTTGAAGATTTAGAAGATGATGAAAATATTAATAATGATAAGCCTGTATTTAAGTATCAGCCAAATGATATTGCAACTGTTTTATATGAAAAAGTAGAAAACATAATGGAGCAAAAAAAAGGCGAATTATATAAAAAATTTAAAAGCAGATATAATGAAGAATTCTTATGGAACAGTGTTAGATGGTATAAGAGAACTAGGGATGGTAAGGTATATTATGATTTAGACTTAGATGAGTTAAGTGATGATAAGAAAAGAAGTATAGAAGAAAAAATAAAAGTTGAGATAGGAAATGGATTTAAAAGCAGATGGGGATCCTCAGTTGCAGTTAAAGTAGCAACTTTAGAAGAAAAGCTTTTATTAGATATTTATGATAAAGGTTGTGCCGCATTAGGAATTGTTAATGATTGTTATACAGAAATTGTAGAACCAGACAAAAGTAATGATGAAGAAGAATTAACACAAATTATGATTAAAAATTGTGAAGAAGCAAGTTCATCTACAAAGGGAATAAATAGACTTAAAGTTAAGGTTGTTAATTCAATTGATAAAAGATTAGATAATCTTATTAATGTGAATATTTATAAGACAAAAGAACATATGAATTTATTTTTAGAAGATGCTAGAAATATGGTCTTTGGATATTATAAAAGTGTCAATTTACCAGGCTTTAGAAGAAATCTTATATCTAAAGAAGATAAAATAAATGAAATAATAAAAAGAATTGCTGTGGTTGAAAATATTCTTTATAAGGAATATTTAAAAGAAAATGAAAAAGCACCATCTATTGATGAAATGCTAGATTTTAAAGAGTGTATTCCATGGATATGCATAAAGGGTTTAGTATGGACATCAGAAAATATATATATTAAAAATAAGGCAAAAGATGAAATTCAAGAGATAATTTTAGATAATCCAATATATGAATATAAAGAAACAAGAGATATGAAAAGACATTTTTATCTTCATGTTGGTGAAACTAACACAGGAAAGACATATTCAAGTATTGAAAGACTTATGGAAGCAGATTCTGGTGTTTACTTAGCTCCATTAAGATTATTAGCACTTGAAATTCAAGATAAGCTTAATTCTCAAAATATACCTTGTTCATTATTAACAGGAGAAGAAGAGGATATTATTACATATGCAGGTCATGTTTCATCAACTATTGAAAAGCTGCAGCTTGGAACTCCTTATGATGTATGTGTTATAGATGAAGCTCAAATGATTGCTGATAAACAAAGAGGATGGGCATGGACAAGAGCTATAATAGGGGTAATGGCACCTGAAGTTCATATATGTATGGCACCAGAAGCAAAGGATGTCATAATTAAGTTAATAAAAGATTGTAATGATACATATGAAATTATAGAACATAAAAGAGATACAAAGTTAATATTTGAGGATAAAAAGTTTGATTTAAATAAAGATGTTAAACCAGGAGATGCGTTAGTTGTTTTTGGCAAAAAGAAGGCACTTGCAGTTTCAGCACAACTTCTTAATAACAATATAAAAACAAGTATAATTTATGGCTCACTTCCATACTCAACGAGAAAGAAGCAGTTTGAAAGATTTTTAGATGGTGAAACAGAAGTAATAGTATGTACAGATGCCATTGGAATGGGAGTAAATCTTCCTATAAAACGTATTGTCTTTTTAGAAACAAGAAAGTATGATGGTGTATCTTTAAGAAAATTAAATGTTTCTGAAATAAAGCAAATAGCAGGAAGAGCAGGACGTAAAGGCATTTATAACAAGGGCTATGTTGCGACTATGAGTGATAGTAACTTAATAAAAAGTGCCTTAACTGCAGAGACAAAGAAAATTGAAAAATGCTTTATAGGAGTACCAGATTCACTACTTGATATAAATATAGATATTATAGATGCATTAAAAACATGGAGTGTAATGTCTGTTAAAGGATATTATGAAAAAACAGATGTTACAAGAATAATTTATCTTTTAAATAGGTTAAAGAAGCTTAATATAAATGCATCTAAAGAAGATATTATGAAAATGGCTACAATTCCTTTTGAAGAAAATAATAAGGCTGTAGAAGCACTATGGGAAGAGTATTGTAAGATGTATAGTGCAGGTGCAGTAAATTTAAAGAAGCCTGTTCTTAAGAAAAATGTAAGTTCAAAGAAGGAACTTGATGAACTTGAAAGTTATTATAAGTCATTAGAATTAAATTATTCTTTTGGAAAGAATTTTAATATGATGATAAATAATAGATATATAGCAGATGAAAAAGAAAATACAGCTAATAAAATAAATGAACTTCTTTTAACTAATCTTTTAGATCATGAAAGAGTTTGTATTAATTGCGGGAAAAAGTTGTCATGGGATTATCCAAGTGATAGATGTAGAGTTTGTAAGGAAATGTTATATGAAGCTAGAAGTGAAAGGTATAAACCGGTATTTAGAGGTAATAGGAGAAGAAGTGCTTTTAGTAGCTCTGCAAGAAAAAGAAGAAATAGGTATTAGCTAAAAGAAAATAAACTGTTATTATGATAGGTTAAATTAGGTTGTCCACAGGGATAACCTAATTTAATATTTTTCTTGATTTTATAATCAATAGAGTTTTAGAAATTAAAAATAATAGTGGTAATTCTATTAATGGTCCTATTATAAGAGCTAAAGAGATTAAAGGTTTATCAGGAAAAGTTGCTACAGCAATTGTTAAAGCTATAGGAGAATTTCTGGCAAGAGTAGTTAAGTTTAATGCAACACTATCTTGATAATTAAGATTAATAGCACTACTTACTAATCTTACAATTACAAAGTTAATTATAAAGAATAGTAGTATAGGTACTAATAAAATTAATAATACTTGATAGTTTTCTAGTAATACTTTCCCTTGAGAAGCAAACATAGCAATAATAGCTATATTTAAAAAATATCCTTGATAATCACATGCCTTTGGAATAACTTTGCTTTCAAATGAGTTATTACCAATCTTATTTATAATAAGCTTTCTAGCAATTATTGAACTTAATAGAGGAATCATTAAACTAAAGATAACACTATTAGCTAAACTTAGAACATCTATACCAACGCTAGTTCCACCTATTAATAAGATATATACAGGTATATAATGATACGGTAATGGAAATAGGAAAAGGTCTTAAAAGTTATGATTTTAGATTTTTTGCACATGAAATACCTTGTAGTATAGATTATCAGCTTTCAAATCCAGTATCAGAAGAGTTACAAGGAATAGATTTTATAAATGAATATCTTAAAAGATTATTATTTGAAAATAACTTCTGTAATAATTTTGATAAAGAAAAAATAATAAAAGTCTTAAGAAGCTATTGTGAAGATTATGAAGGATTATTAATAAATATATTTGAAACAATACTTACTAATGTTATTGGGCTTCATATATTAGAAGCTAATATATTTGATTTGGAAATAACAAATTATGAAAGAGGAATTTTATTAGATATTTTTAAAGAAATGACTATAGAAGGAATACAAGAAAGACTTATAGAATCTTGTAATAATATTTGTAAAGATTTAAAAATAAATAAAAGTTATGAAATAGAATATATTAAAACAACTGCTTTAAATTTACTTCCAAGAATTGAAGAAGGTATAGAAAATAATAATTTAGAAAATATATTTTTAAGTTTTAAAATAGAGGAAAATGAAGTTTTAGATGTTTTTGTAGATAATAGAAGTATGGATGATGAAAAGTTAAGAGAATTAATAGATGAAGTAAGAACTTGTAGGTTTACTAAAGATAAAGTTACTATAATTCACAATGAAGTTAAAAGCTTAGATGATTTAGTACAGATTTTAAATAATTGTATTTGGGAAGATGAGTTAGAGGAATTAGTTAATAATCTTACTGAGTATGAGATTAAGGAAAATATACCTTTTATCTTGGGGGAGTTTATTTTATTTTAAAAATTTATAGTGATAAGACAAAAAGTTAGTATAAAATTTTATATTTAACACATGTGATTAATATATTTTATTAAGGAGTGTGGTTAAAATGAAATGGTATGAAGCAAAAAGTATTGAAGAATTAAGAGAAATAGGATCTTTGAGAACAGTTAAAATGGAGATTAACAAAGATATAAGAAAGTTAACAGGAAAAAAGAATTTAGATGGATTTATAAAAATGGGAAGTAGGAGTTGGAAAGGACAATATGATAAAATATTGGCATTAAAGAAGATAATTAATATATTTAACGATAACAGTGTACAAGCCAATGAAAATAATGAAAGTTATTTTAAAAGTGAAGCTGATAAATATATTTTCTGCTTATTAGAATTAAGTGGAGAAGAGAGAATGAAACAATTAAAAATATATAAATCTTTATATATAAATAAAGATGCAGCAAGAGAATGGTATATGAATATAGCTAAAAGTATTCATCCTGATATTTGTAATTCAGAAAAGTCAGCAGAGGCTATGGCAGAATTAACAAGCATTTATAATAAGATGGTAAAGCATGAATAAAAATAAAGATTTAATAATTGTTAAATCATATATAAAAGATATAAGATATGAAATGCCTAAAAAGGCTGAAGAGTTAGATAAAAGAACAATAAAGAGTATATCAAATGCAGTTGGAAATGGGATAGTAGATAGTAAAGGATTTATATGGTTTGATTGTAGTAAGTTGCATACTATACTAAGAGTTAAAACTAAAAATGATGCTGCATATATATTAGAGAAAATTGATAATAAATATAAGATTGATTATAATAGTAGAACATATGTTAGATGGTCAAGCTTATTGTGGGTAGTAGGTAAAAGAATTGAGGAAAATCCTAAAAATGAGTACTTAAAGCTTATTCTAAGTATATTAGAAGAGATAAGTAATTCTAATGATGTTAAAGTATTACAAGATAAAGCAAAGGAATTACGAGAAAAAAATATTAAAAAGCTTAAAAAACAAAGAATAAAGGAGCTTAAGATAGTAAAAGATGAACTTACAAATGAAAAGTTAGATAAAAAAAGTGCAGAGTTTTCTCATATAAGAAGTGTTACTATGTATCCAGAGTTTTCGGAATTTATATGGAATGGTCTTATAGTTAATAAAGAAACCCATAATATAATAACAAGTGAAACTGTAAACGATGAGGAGGAACTATATAGTTTATGTTTTAGAAAAGGATGGAATATTCAGTGGTATGATAAATATAAAGATATTGTAAATAATTAAATCCATGACCTATTTCGACAAATAAAATAAGAAAAAATTGTTATAATTTATAGCAACAGATAAAATAAAACAAATTATAAATAAGATGGGGAAGAGGAAGTAAAGTGAATAGGTTAGACAAACTAATGAAATTAGCAAATGAAGCAGTAGAGTTAATTAAGGAGTTTAGAGAAGAAGCTGGAATATTAGGAACAAATCCTTTAAGAGCAATAAGTATAAAGGCTAATGGAGAAATAATTGAAGTAGATGATGAATTTGAGGGGATAAAGGAGTATTCACTTAATAAAATAAGTTCAATATTTGAACTTGAAATGAGAGGAGATGGTCCTTGTACAGCTGGGTTTTATGAGGCTGTTAGTTTGGCAGAAGCAGATTTAGAGTATGATTTTAAAAGATATTCTAAGGAAGAGTTTAAAGAATATGCTGGAAATTTAAAATATGCAGAATATAGATGTGAAGCTATATATGAAAGATTAGAAGAGATTGAAAAAGAAGTAGAAAATTTAAATTAAATAAATATAAATGTAGAGGCTCTAGTAATTAATATAGATTATTACTAGAGCCTTTAGTATATAATTTAGTATAAATCTATTTTATTATATTAGCCAATTATGGTACAATATGTATAAAAATAGGAGGGTATTATGGGAAAAAACAAAAGAAATTATAAAAATATTATATTTAGCATTTGCTTTATTTTAGTAATATTCTTATTAGGTTTTTTCGGGGGAAGGTTATTAGGAAAAGAAATTGCTAAATCAAGTTTATCATATGAAGAATCTATATTTACAACTGTATTAGATATTTTAATTTTTTATTTTGCATTTATCATGCAAGTTATAATACATGAAGCAGGACACTTAATTTTTGGGTTAATATCTGGATATGAATTTATATCTTTTAGAGTTGGTAGCATTACCATTGTAAAAGATGATGGAAAATTTAAATTGAAAAAATTTAAAATTAAAGGTACTGGTGGGCAATGTTTAATGATGCCAAAAACTAATAATTATGAAGAACTAAAATATATGTTATATAACTTAGGTGGAACATTAATGAATGCTATAGTTTCCATTACAAGTTTAATAGTATTAGTGACAGTAGATACTAATAAATATACAAAAGTTATATATCTATTTCAAAAGATAAGTTTATAAAATATTGTTTTTATACTCAGCTTAAGGTAAATGGACTTTTATCTAAAGGAATGAGAGTTAAGGATATGCCAGTAGAGTGGTTTTATGTAAAAGATGGAGCTGATTTGAACAATCATATGGTCACATATATGAAGATTATGGAGGCAAATTATTATCAAGATAAATTGAAATTTGATCTTGCAAAGGAATATTATGAAAATGTATTAGATAAGACTCCTAATATTATAAAATTATATGAAAATGAAATAAAGTGTGAATTATTATTTTATGAAATATTAAATGAAAATATGGAAAAAGTGAAGGAACTTTATACAAAGGAGTTACGTAACTATATAAAATAAACAGAAGTTAGTAGAATTAGGTAGTATATTATATTTTGCAGGTAATGAGGCTTATCATATATATCAAAAAAGCCTTAAGAGTAAGATAAAAAGTTTATAGATATAGATAAACATTTACAATAAGTTTAATAAAATTAAAAGAGATTTAAAAATGAAGAAAAATAAATTTATATCAATGACATATATTAGAATGAAATTTAAGAGCAGTTGCAAAATTATTGTAACTGCTTTGTTTTAGTGGAGTTATATACTATAATAACTTTCTCATTACTATGCCATCAGCTTTAAAGGGTTCAATATTACCATAATCAAAAAACTCTTTTAATATGCAAACTTCATGAAAGC
>UQQU01000015.1 GCA_900543325.1 uncultured Clostridium sp.
TTGATATATAAAGAATTTAAAAGAAAAGTAGTGTAAAAAACTTTACACTAACATTTGATATAAAGGGACTATTTGATAATATTGACCATGAATTACTTATGAAAGCTGTTGAATTACACACAGAAGAAAAGTGGATGAAACTCTATATAAGAAGATGGTTAACAGCACCTTTTGTAACAAAGAAAGGTAGGGTTATAGAGAGAAACTCCGGTACTCCGCAAGGAGGTGTAATAAGTCCTGTATTAGCAAATATATTTTTACATTATGTATTTGATATATGGATGGAGAGAAATTACCCAATGGCTCCCTTTGCTAGATATGCAGATGATGCTGTTATACATTGTAAGTCAGAAAAGCAAGCAAAAGAAATAAAGGAAGCTTTAACTCTGAGGATGAAACAATGTAAGTTAGAACTACATCCAGATAAAACAAGGATTATTTATTGTAAAGATAAAGACAGAACTAAAGATTATCCCATAACTCAATTTGACTTTTTAGGATACACATACAGGGCTGTATACATTAAATGTAGAGATGGTAAGTTAAGAAATAATTTTATAGCCTCGGCAAGTCAAAAAGCATGCAAAAGTCTAAGGAATAAGATTAAAGAGATGGAATTACATAAAATGACTGGTAGCAATATAAATATTATTGCAGAAATAATAAATCCAATTGTTAGAGGTTGGATAAATTATTTTAACAAATACAATCCATCAGCTATTAAGTATACTATTGAATGTATACAACGTAGGATAGTAATATGGGCTATGTGCAAATATAAACACTTACGTGGGCGTAGGCAACGAGCAGAAAAGTGGCTCTTAGAGGTAAAAACTAGAGAGCCAAAATTATTTGCTCATTGGAGCTATAGATAAATTGATGTTGTTGAATGATAAGAGCCGTATGAAAGGAGACTTTCACGTACGGTTCTGTGAGAAGTTTGGGGTGAAATTCCTCTTACTTACTTGACTGAGAGGTCGGTAGATAAAATAATTATCTACCTCCTACTCGATTGGAATATTTAATGAAAATTTTAATGTAGATGAAGTAGAATTAACTAAAAAGTTTTAATAATTATAAAGAAGATATAAGAAACATATATTTTCCAAAGCAAAAAGTAATATTTTTTGAAGAAAATAAAAATATTAAAAATCAATTAAAATTAAAAATAATATTTCCAGATGAGAAGGAGATTATTTATACAGTAGATGTAATGAAATATTGGGAATACAGTGATGAACAACTTAGAGAAAAGAAGATGTATCCCCTAATACCATTACAGCTTTTTAAGTTAAGAAAAGAGTTAGAAAAGACATATAATAAATCAATTACAATTAGTCTTGGATAAATTTGATTTTGAGTATAAAACTGGTATAATTTATTTAGAAAATATAATAGATGAAAGCGAGGGTAGGTTAGTTATAGTAACTAACTATATAAATATGTTAAAAGAAGTATTAAAAAAAGATGAAATAGCTGCAATGAAAGCAAGAGACAAGGCAAGAGTTAGCGTTTTAAGATTAGTCAACTCAGAAATTAAAGCATATGAAGTTAATAACAGAGAAGATATTCCAGATGAAAATGTTATTAAAATCATAGAAAAGAGTATAAAACAAACTAAGGAAGCTTTAGAGTATGCTAAGCAAGCTAATGATGAGGATAAAATAGCAGAAGGAAACTTTGCACTTGAAGTGTTAACTCCATATTTACCAAAGCAATTAACTGAAGAAGAAGTTAATGCTATGTTAAGAGAAATCATAACTAATGGTAATTATACTGTTAAAGATATGGGTAAAATAATGAAAGAAATAATGCCAATGGTAAATGGTAAGTTTGATAGAGCTAAAATTAATCCAATGGTAAAACAAATATTAGGTTAATAAAAATAAATTTCTATAGAAAGGTTGGGAGTATATTATTCTCAACCTTTTTATAGTTGATGTATACTTATAAAAGATATAAACTTTAAGTTGTTCTGATACTATTAATATTAAGAAAGGAGTTACTATGGAAAAAATAAAAGAATATATTAGGAATAATAAAATAAGAGTTTTTAGCCTGTTAATATTATTTATTACTTTTATAGCTATATTTATATGGACTAATAATAATTATAATATATATAAATCAACCATAGCGAAAGTCGTAAGTGTTAGTGAATCTCTTAATAAAACTGAAGAAGGACCTGATGGAAGGGTAGAAAATTATTACAATCAGGTTATTACTGCCAAGGTGAAAAATGGTGAACTTAAGGGAGAAATTGTTACATTAAAAAATACATACTCATCATCTATGCTTAAAGATGAAAAGTATAAAAAAGGTGATGATTTATTTATAAGTGTAAATAAGAATGATGGAGAGCTTACAGGTATCATTAGTGGGTTAAAAAGAGATAAATTTATAGTTTTACTTATAGAAATATTTATCTTTACTATTGTTGCTGTAGCAGGAAAATTTGGAGTTTATACATTAGCTACATTAGTTGTTAATATATCTGCATTTATATATTTTATAAGGTTATATATTTCAGGAAAAGATTTTATGTTAATAAATTTATTAATGATAATATTCTTTAGTACTGTAACATTATTGTTACTTGGAGGTTTTTCAAGAAAAAATATAGGTGCAATACTTTCAACATTAATAACAACTTCATTAATATATGTATTATATAAATTAACTATAGAGTTTACTGGTGATTTGCATTATGAATTAATGGACTATATAGCAGGGCCTAATGATATAGAAAATATATTTTTATCAGGTGTAATAATAGGTTGTTTAGGTGCAGTTATGGATGTAAGTATAACAATTAATTCAGCTGTTAATGAAATTGTTAATTCAACAAGTTCCATTACTATAAAGCAGTTAATTAAATCTATAAGAGAAATTGGACATGATATTATGGGAACTATGATAAATGTTTTAATGTTTTCTTATATAGGAGGAAGTTTAGCTATCGTTATATTGAAAATAATAAATGGGTATAATTTGGCAAGGATGATTCAATTTGATATTTCATTTGAAATAGTTAGGTTCCTAATTGGATCTATAGGAATAGTTGCAGCTGTACCTATATCAGCTTTAGTTGCGGTATTATTTTTTAGGAAAGGAATGAAGAAAGATGATACTGATATTGGCCATAGTATTGTTAGTATTGATGATTCTAATAGGGGGAGATAGAGGGGCAAAATCTTTTATTGCACTTGTATGTAATATATTTGCCTTAGTAATTGGACTTTATCTTATAATTTTAGGAATTAATCCAATAATAGTAACTATTTTAGGAGTTATAGTTTTTTGTCAGATAACATTAATATATCAAAATGGACATAATTTAAAAACTTATGCTGCAGTTATTTCTGTTATTTTTGTTACATTAATATTAAGTTTAATGATTATGTTTATAGGCAATAAATCTAACTTTGGTGGATATAGTGAACTTGATTTAAGTTCAGATATTAGTATTTACTTATCTCCTAATGTAAATATTAATATGAATCAATTAATGATATGTATGATTATAATAAGTTTATTAGGGGCAATAATGGATACAGCAATGGCAATAACATCATCATTATTTGAATTTAATGAAGTTAATAGGGACATTACTATTAAAGAATTAATAAAGATGGGATTTAATGTAGGAAGAGACATATTAGGAACAACTGTTAATACACTTTTTTTTGCTACAATAGGGGAAACTATGATGATTAGTATTTTATTTATGAAAAATAACTATACCCTTGAAAGTGTTATTAATTCAAAAGAGTTTTTTCAAAATTTATTTAGCTTAGCTATTTCTAATATAGGATGTTTACTTATAATTCCAATAAGTATTTTTATAGGTACTTATATGTTAAAGGGGGATAATAAAGTTATAAATAAGTTAAAATTTTATTGTAATAAGTTAGAGAGAGAAAATAATAATTAATATATAAAATTATTTTATAAAACAATTGAAATATTGTAAAATTACTATTAAAGTAAATTTTATATAAAGAGTAATAAGATTATTATAAATAGGGGGAAGAAAAATGAGTAAACTTAAGAAATTAAGAGAAGTTATGAAAAAATATAATATTAATTATTATATAATTCCAAGTGCAGATCCACATCAAAGTGAATATGTAGCAGAGTATTATAGGGGAAGAGCAGAAGTATCAGGATTCACCGGTTCTGCTGGTACATTATTAGTTGGAGAAAAAGAAGCTAAATTATGGACTGATGGAAGATATTTTATACAAGCAGCAGAGCAATTACAAGGTAGTGGAATTGATTTAATGAAAATGGCAACACCAGGATATGATACTATTAATCAATGGGTAGAAAAGAACATTAAAGAAAATAAAACATTAGGTTTTGATGGAAGATGTTATAGTACTAATCAATATAAAGATTTATTAAAGATAGCTGAGAAGAATAAATTTAATATAAATATGGACAAGGATTTATTAGAAGAGATATGGAATGATAGACCAAGCTTACCAGAAGATAAGATTTTTGTTCATGATGAAAAATATTGTGGAAAAAGTGTAAAAGAAAAACTAAATGAAGTTAGAAAATATATGAAGGAAAATGAAGTTCAAAACTACTTATTAACTTCTTTAGATGATATAGCATGGCTTTTTAATATTAGAGGCAATGATATTTTGTTTAATCCGGTGGCGTTAAGTTATGCAATAATAACAGAAAATGAGGCAAAGCTTTATATTAGTAAAACTAAAGTTGATGCTGAAGTAGAAGCAGCCTTAAAAGCACAAGAAGTTATTATATATGATTATAGTGAAATTGAAGAGCATGTAAAACATCTTAATGGAAATACATTAATAGATCCAGCTAAAGTTAATGCTAAACTTTATTCTTTATTATCTTGCACAATAATAGAAAAGCTAAATGTAACTACTAAATTAAAGGCTATAAAAAATGAGATTGAAATAGCTAATTTTGAAAATGCTCATATTAAAGATGGCGTTGCAATGTTTAAATTTATAAAATATTTAAAAGATAATATTGGTAAAGAAAAAGTTACTGAAATATCAGCTAGTAAAAAGTTATCAGAATTGAGAAGTCAAGGTGAACTAGCAAAGGGAGATAGCTTTGGAACAATAGCAGGATATAAGGAACATGCAGCTATGATGCATTATAGTGCTACTCCTGAAAGTGATTATGAATTAAAGACACAGGGATTATTTTTAGTGGATTCAGGTGGACAATATTTAGATGGAACTACTGATATAACAAGAACTTTTGTATTAGGAGATATTACAGAAGAGGAGAAAAGAGACTTTACTTTAGTGTTAAAAGGTCACATTAATTTGGCAAAAGCTAAATTTTTAAAGGGATCTACAGGGTGTAATTTAGATATTTTAGCTAGAGGTCCATTGTGGCAATATGGTTTAGATTATAAGTGTGGAACAGGGCATGGAGTTGGATTTTTCTTAAATGTTCATGAAGGGCCACAAGGTATAAGACCTAATGGAAATACAGTTCCATTGGAGCCAGGAATGATATTAACTAATGAACCTGGTGTTTATAAAGAGGGTAAATTTGGAATAAGAACTGAAAATGTTATGGTAGTAGTTAAGGATGAAAGTAATGAATGTGGAGAATTTTATAAATTTGATACAATATCATACTGTCCTATAGATTTAAATGGAATTAAAGTAGAATTGTTAAATGAGGATGAGAAAAAATGGTTAAACAATTATCATAAGAAAGTATATAATAAGCTTTCACCTTATTTAAACTCAGAAGAGAAAGAATTATTAAAAAGAGAAACAAGAGAAATATAAGTATAAATAAGAAAAAGTTAGGATTGGAGATATAATCCTAACTTTTTTTCTGTAAATTATATAAATAAAAATAATAGTACCAAAGATAGAGTAGTTATATAAGAATTGCGTTTAATATTAGCTTAGTGTACTAGAAAAATAAGAATAATAACGGCCATATTAGCCAGTTGTTACCAAAGCCGCAGTTTCCAGAACCACAGTTATTAAAGCCACAATTTCTACAGCCGCAGTTATTAAAATTACCACAATTATTTCTACCACAATTATTTCTACCACAATTTCTGTTACGATTATTACAAGATCTTCCCATAAATTTTCCTCCTATGAAATATGAAAACTTAATTCATATTCTGTTAAATTTGTTTTATACTATAATATACTCAACATAAAAAATATAGTGCATATTATTTATGGAAATTTTAGTATAATTACAATATTTAAAAAATAGTTTTGATATAATAAATGTAAATATTAGATAAAAGCCTTAATATATGGGATGTATACTCACATAATAATACAGATTTAATATATTAATAACGAAGTATTAAATTAAGGTGGTAAAATGAGTTTTGGAAAATTAGAATTTATTTTATATGTGGGGGAAGAGGCGTTACCAGTTACTGATGCTGAAATAATTATTTTGAATACAGATACAGCAGATATTTTTAGTAATAAGGTTTTAAAGGTAGATAGTAATGGTAAAAGTAAACCTGTGAGTTTATATACCTATGAGAGATATTTATCAGAAGAGCCTGATGCATCTATCAAGCCATATAAAACTTATGATGCTATTATTATTAGTAATACACTACAAAATAAATATATAAAAAATATCCCTATTTTTGCTGGTATAACATCTATTCAAAAAGTTCAGATGACTCCAAAAGCAAGGGGATTAAATGCAATTGATATTATAGATATACCACCAAATGGGTTAATTGCAAGTGAAGAAGTAATAGCTGAAGAAAAAATAGGGGTTAAAAATATTGCAATGGAAGCTAGTAATGAAAAAGGTGCAAAAATACTAAAGGAAGTTGTTATACCTGAATATATAACTGTTCATTTAGGTTCTCCAAATTCAAGTGCACAAAATGTGACTGTATTATTTACTGATTATTTAAAAAATGTTGCATCAAGTGAAATATACCCAACATGGCCAAGAGCAGCATTAGAAAGTAACATTTATGCTCAAATTTCATTTACTTTAAATAGAATATACACTGAATGGTATAGAAGTAGAGGATATGATTTTGATATTACAAATTCAACAGCTTATGACCATTATTTTGTAAATGGAAGAAATATTTATGATACTATAAGTGAAGTTGTAGATGATATATTCAATGAATATATATCTAGAATTCAATTTAAAGAACCATTATTGGCTCAATATTGTAATGGGACAACTGTTACTTGTGATGGATTATCTCAATGGGGAACAGTAAGTTATGCAGATCAAGGATATGATGCATTTAAAATATTACAGGTGTATTATGGTAATAATATTGAATTAAGAACAGCTAATTATGAATATGGCACCATACAATCCTATCCTGGTAAGGCACTAAGAGTAGGTGATAGTGGTGAGGATGTTAAAACAATTCAAATGCAACTAAATAGAATAAGAAAAAATTATCCTGAAATTCCTGAAATAACAAATGTAAATGGAGAGTTTAATGAGGCAACTAAAAATGCTGTAAAAACCTTCCAAAAGATTTTTAATTTAACTCAAGATGGAATAGTAGGAAAGCAAACATGGTATAAGATATCACAAATTTATGTAGGTGTTAAAAAACTAGCAGAACTTAATTCAGAGGGAGAAAAATTACCTTTACCTGAAACTGCGCCAACAGAAACAATAAGATTAGGTGCTGAAGGAGAAAACGTAAAGATTGCACAATACTTATTAGCTGTTATAGGAGCTTTTTATGATGAAATATTACCGGTAAAAATTACTGGAAAATATGATAATGAAACAGAGGAGTCAGTAAGATCATTCCAAAGGCAATTTAATTTAACTGTGGATGGGATTATTGGACCTAAAACATGGAGTAAGCTGATAGAAGTTTATAAAACTCTAGAACCTTATATACTAGATTCTTCAGGGAAATTAATTAAATATCCAGGGTATGTGCTAAAGAAGGGAAAGAAGGGTGAATCAGTAAGGCTTATTCAAACTTGGTTAGATGCAATTAATTCAAAATATCCATTTATTCCGGCAGTTACTGTTGATGGAATATTTGGAGATAGAACTAGAGAAGCTGTAATGATATTTCAAAGATGGGCAGGGTTAGTAGATGATGGGATAGTAGGAAAATTAACTTGGGATAAATTGTATGAAGTCTATAGAAGCGTGGTTTAAATAAAAACTCTCTACGTATTGATTAAGTTATAATACATAGAGAGTTTTTTTGTTTTTACATAAGAGTTAAAATCTATAACAGTTGAATAAGAAATTAAGTATAATTATTGAATTTAATCTATTATTTTTCGTATTTGAAAGAAGTTAAGTTAAATATTACGAAAAATAATGACAAAAATATTGACAATATCCGTAACTGAGAATAGAATAAAAGTGAAATATGAAGAATAAAGTTAAATTAAGTCGAACATAAATTATTTAAGATGGAGGAAAAGTATGAAAAGAAAAGGACGTTATTTACTATTTATTCCCTGTATAGTATTGGTAGCTTATTTTATGATAGTTCCATTAGTAGAGATAATAATTCCTACCTTTACAAACACAAAAGATGGGATGTTTAGTGCATATAAGGAATTTTTTACAGACTCATATATGATGTCTATATTTTTGAGAACAATCAAAATATCAGTAATATCATCAGTAATCTGTATGATTATAGGGGTGCCAGTATCTTACTATATATCAAGGGTATCTAAAAAAATAAGAGGATTATTTATTGCATTAACAGTGTTTCCTATATTAACAAATTCAGTTGTGCGTTCATTTGCTTGGATGAGTATATTAGGAAAAAATGGAATAATAAATAATTTACTTATGAAATTAAATATAATAAATGAACCATTATCTCTTTTATACACAGAAGGAGCAATTATAGTTGGTACTGTATATATATTCTTACCTTTAATGATTATTTCATTAGTAGGTGTTATGGAAAATATAGATAATGATTTATTAGAGGCAGCAGAAAGCCTAGGAGCAAATAGATTAAAGTCATTCTTTAAGGTTGTGTTTCCTTTAAGTTTACCAGGATTAATAGTTGGAACGGTTTTAGTATTTACAGGTTCTTTAACTGCATACACAACTCCACAATTATTAGGAGGAAATAAAAATACAGTTTTAGCAACATTAATATATCAAAAAACTATGACATTAGGAGATTGGCAAGGTGCTGCAGTAGTAGCAACTATAATGATTATAGTAACTTTAATAGTGATAAAAGGAATCAATTTCCTAGCATCAAGATTAGATAAGAGAGGTGTTTCATAAGATGAAAAAAAATAAAGTTTTAACAGTGTTTGTTATATTGACATATATATTCTTATTTGCACCATTAGTTATTATTGCAATGACAAGTATAGGAACAGAAAATTATATAGCATTTCCACCAAAAGGATTTTCTTTAAAGTGGTTTATTACAGTTTTTGAATCACAATCATTTATAAGGAGTATGGGGACAAGCTTTATAATATCTGGAATAGCTACATTAGCAGCATTAATAATAGGTATGCCAGCAGCCTATGGATTAAGTAGATTTAACTTTAAAGGAAAAGCTCTTGTTAAAAGTTTCTTCTTTTCACCATTAATAGTACCTGGAATAGTAGTAGGTTTTTCGCTTTTCCAATTCTTATTAGTAAAATTAAGTCTTTCAGTATATATGAGTTTATTTATTGGACATACAGTAGTAATTATTCCTTACATTATAAGAGTTGTAGGATCGAGTTTAGAAGGGTTTGATTATTCTATAGAAGAAGCAGCTATGAGTTTAGGATGTAAAAAGTCATTAACATTCTTTAAGGTAGTATTACCTAACATAACATCAGGTGTAATGGCAGCTTTTATGTTAGCATTTATAAATTCATTTAATAATGTTCCAGTATCTATGTTCTTAACTGGACCAGGGGTAAGTACATTACCTATAACAATGATGAATTATGTTGAATATAATTATGACCCAACAGTATCAGCATTGTCAGTAATATTAATGATATTAACTATTGGAATTATGTACATATTAGAAAAAACATTAGGTCTTAATAATTTTGCAGGATAAAGTTAGAACTAAATAATTAGTTGGAGGACAATAAAGATGGATTTAATAAATTTACAAAATATAAATGTTTCATATGATAAGAAAAATAACATATTAGAAAATTTAAATTTAAAGGTTAAAAAAGGAGAGTTAGTTTCTCTACTTGGACCAAGTGGTTGTGGAAAAACTACTACTTTAAGAGTTGTAGCAGGGTTTATAGAGCCAACAGCAGGTAAATTTTTATTAGGTGATAAAGATTATACAAAAATACCTGTACATAATAGAAATTTTGGATTAGTGTTTCAAAGTTATGCCTTATTCCCGCACTTAACTGTAGAAGAAAATGTGGCCTTTGGATTAAAGATGAAAAAGATGCCTAAAGAAGAGATAAAAACAAAAGTAGCAGAAATATTAGAAACGGTTGATATGAGTCATTTAGCTAAGAGATATCCTAAGGAGTTATCTGGTGGACAAAGACAAAGAGTAGCTATAGCAAGAGCTTTAGTTATTGAACCAAGCCTTTTACTTTTAGATGAGCCATTAAGTAATCTTGATGCTAAATTAAGATTAAAAATGAGAGTTGAAATAAGAAAGCTTCAACAAAAACTAGGAATAACAACATTATTTGTTACTCACGATCAAGAAGAATGTTTTTCAATTTCTGATAGAGTAGCAGTACTTAATAAAGGAGTAATAGAGCAATTTGATACTCCAGAAAATATATACTCAAATCCAGCAACAGAGTTTGTTGCAAGATTTGTAGGATTTGAAAATTTCTTTGAATTAAATAAGATATCTGAAGATACTTATGAAAATGAAGGTGGAATTAAATTAAAGGTTACAAGAGCAAAGGAAAATTCTAAGGCAAAAGGAACTATAAGACCAGATGATATAAGGATAGTTGAAGATGATTTGGAAAATACAGTAGAAGGTACTATAGAGATAAGAACTTTCTTAGGGAAAGCTTATCAATATGATGTGAAAACAGCTATGGGTAACATTATTGTAAATAGTGAAAATAATGTTGTATATGAAAAAGGTGAGAAAATAAAACTTCAATTACCATCAAATAAAATTGTAATATTATAAAAATATTTATATTAAGGAGTTTACTTATGAAAAAGAGAATTTTATCAGTATTATTAGCAGGAGTTCTATCTGCAACAGCATTAGTGGGATGTGGAAGTGCAGAAGGAGAATCATCAAATAAAAAACTTGTAATCTCAACTTGGGGATTAAATGAAGATGTTTTAAAAGAGACAGTATTTGAACCTTTTGAAGAAGAATATGGAGTAGAAATTGTTTTAGAAGTAGGAAATAACTCTGAGAGATTAACTAAAATGAAAAACAATCCAAACTCTCAAATAGATATAACTTATTTAGCAGAATCTTTTGCAGAACAAGGAATAGAGGCTGGAATATTTGAAGAGTTAGATTATTCAAAGATTCCTAATGCTGAAAAGCTTAATAGTAAAGCGCAAACTACTGTAGAAAGAGGATTTGGTCCAGCTTATACATTAAATAGTATTGGAATAGTTGTAGATCCATCTGCAGGAATAGAGATTAATTCATGGGAAGATTTATGGAAGCCTGAATTAGCTAATAAAATAGCTATTCCAGATATAACAACTACTAATGGACCTGCAATAGTTGAAATAGCAGCAGAAAAAGCTGGTGTTGATGTACAAACAGATAATGGAGAAGCTGCATTTAAAGAATTAGAAGCTTTGAAACCTAATATTGTTAAAACTTATAGCAAGTCTTCAGATTTAGCAAATATGTTTGCAAGTGGTGAAATAGTGGCAGCAATAGCAGCAGATTTCGCTTATGGAAATATTGCAAAAGCAAAACCAGAAGTAACTTATGTAGTGCCAGAATCAGGAACTTACTTAAACTTTAATACAATTAATATAAACAAAAATTCAAAAAACAAAGAGTTAGCTTATGAATTTATTAACTATGCATTAAGTGAAGAAGTTCAAGAAAGAACTGCTAAGGCTTTAAGTGAATCACCAGTTAATACTGACGTTGAGTTAACAGAGGAAGAAGCTACAAATTTAACATATGGTTCAGTAGTTGATAATGCTAAAATAATTGATTTTAAATTTGTTAATACATTAATGGATGAATGGGTTAATACTTGGAACAGAATAATGAACTAGTATTATGGGTATAAAAATGGAAGTACAATTAATTATTAAAAACTTAAAAGTATATAACAGTTATTTTAAAAAGTTTATACAAGGTGACGTTGTAATAAATGATGAGAAATTTATTCATATAGGAAATAATTATGAGGATAGATTAAGCTCTAAAAATATTATAGACGGAAATAATAAGTACATGATTCCAGGATTAATAGATATACACATGCATATAGAAAGCTCAATGACAATACCAAGTGAGTTTTCTAAAGCAGCAATAAAACAGGGGGTCACTACAGTTGTAGCTGACCCTCATGAAATTGCAAATGTTTTTGGGATTGAAGGAATAAAGGAATTTATTAAGTCTAAAGAAAAGCTTGATATTTTTTATGGTATACCAAGTTCTGTACCTTCAACTAGTAATCATTTAGAGACTACTGGGGGAGAAATAACTGTTAATGAAGTAAAAGAATTATTATCTTATGAAAATATACTTTGTCTTGGGGAAGTAATGAACTTTAAAGACTTAATAGAAGATGAGAATTCAGCTATAAATAATATTATTAATGTTAGTAAAGATAAGAAAATTCCATTAGAAGGACATTGTCCTAAAATAGATGGAGTTGACTTATCATTTTATATTTACAGAGGTGTTGATGGAGATCATACACAACAGTCAGTAGCCTCTCTTGAAGAAAAAATCAAAAATGGCATGTTTATTGAAATGCAACATAAATCAATGACTACAGAAAATATTAAATTTTTAGTAGAAAATAATTTATATGAACATTTTGCTTTAGCTACAGATGATGTTATGGCTGATAAATTAACTAAAGGACACCTTAATGAATTAGTAAAAGAAGCTGTAAATTTAGGTATGTCTATAGAAAATGCAATATATGTAGCTACTTATACTCCGGCTAAAAGAATGAGGCTTTTTGATAGAGGAACAATAGCTCCAGGAAAAATAGCAGATTTTATTTTACTTGATGATATAAAAAACTTTGATATTTATGAAGTGTATAAAAATGGAGAAGTTGTATTTAATAGATTTAACGGCTTAAAAGAAAAGTATTTTATGAAAAAAAGTAATTTTCATAAGAAGTTTTATAATAGCATAAAGTTAAATCAAATTACTAAGGAAAATTTATTAGTTAGGGTACCACAAAAATATAATAATAATAATAAAGTTACTTGTAGAACTATGAATATTATGAAGAATACTACATTTACAGAAGAAGGGGAAGTTTCTTTGGATGTAGAAAATAACATTTTAAAATGGGAAAATAGTAACTGTGCTTTAATTGCTGTTTTTGAGAGATACGGAAAAAATAATAATGTAGCTTTTGGATTAGTACAAGGAGATATTATTAAAGAAGGAGCAGTAGCTACAACTTGGGCTCATGATAATCATAATGTTATGGTTATGGGAAGAAATGTTGAAGATATGGCTTTAGCTGTTAATAAATTAATAGACTTTAATGGAGGATATATTGTTGTAAAGGATAATAATGTATTAGCAAAATTAGAGTTACCTATAGGTGGAATAGTTAGTGATGAACCAATTGAAGTTGTAGGAGAAAAATTAGGTAAGGTTAGAAGTGCTATGAAGGAATTAGGTTATAATCATATGAATGAAATAATGTCATTTAGCACCTTATCTTTGCCAGTAAGCCCAGCTATAAAAATTACAGATAAGGGACTTATTGATGTTAAAAAGTGTAAAGTGGTATCACTATTTAAATAAGTAAAAGAGACTATGTATGTGCATAGTCTTTTACTGCAGGTTGGAGGATTTAAAATGAAAAAGAAAATTACTATAGTTGAAAATACTACAGTTATTACTATGAATGAAAATAGAGATATCATAGAAAATGGAGTAGTAGTGTTTGAAGAAAACAAAATAATTTATGTTGGTGATAATAAGGGAAAAGAAAATTTTATAAATAAAGATAATTATGAAGTTGAGATTATAGATGGTGAAGAAGGAATATTAATGCCTGGAATGATAAATTGTCATACTCATGCATCAATGATTCCCTTTAGAAGTTTAGCTGATGATTATAAAGACAGATTAAAGAGATATTTATTTCCTTTAGAGCAAAAATTAGTAGATGAAAATTTAACTTATATTGGAGCTAAATACGCTATAGCAGAAATGCTATTAGGTGGTGTAACTACTTTTTGTGACATGTATTATTTTGAAGATGAAGTTGCTAAGGCTTCTAAAGAGCTTAATATGAGAGGAGTATTATGTGAAACAATAGTGAATTTTTCAGCTCCCGATGCTAAGGAGCCTTTTGGAGGATTAGATTATTCAAGAAAGTTTATTGAAAAGTGGAAAAATGATAGTCTTATAATTCCTGGAATAGCACCGCATGCACCTTATACTAATAGTGATGAATCATTAAAAGAGGCTTATGAAATAAGTAAAAAATATAATGTTCCAATGACAATGCATGTTGCTGAAATGGACTATGAGTTTAAAGAGTGTATAGAAAAACATGGCATGACACCTGTTCAATATTTAAATAAGTTGGGTATACTAGACTCTAATTTTATATCAGCTCATACAGTATTAGTAAATGATGAGGATATAAAAATATTAAAAGATAAAGGGGTAGGGGTATCTCATAATATAGGAGCTAATGCAAAAGGAGCAAAAGGGGTTGCACCTATAATTAAGATGAAAGAAGAAGGAATTAATATAGGTCTTGGTACTGATGGACCTATGAGTGGAAATACTTTAGATGTAATTGGACAAATGGTTCAAGTAGGAAAGATTCATAAATTATTTAATAATGATAGAACAATATTACCATCAATAGAGTTAGTTGAGATGGCAACTATAGGTGGAGCAAAAGTATTAGGATTAGATAAGGAAGTAGGATCAATTGAAGTTGGAAAGAAAGCAGATTTGGCTTTAATAGAAACTAAATCTGTAAATATGCAACCGATATATGATTATTATGCAGCGATAGTTTATTCTGCAAATGCTAGTAATATTGATACCGTAATTGTTGATGGAAAGGTAGTTGTTAAAAATAAAAAATTAATAAGCGGTGACTTTACTGAAATTAGAAATAATTTATTGGGATTAAAAGATAAGATAAATAAGATTGCAAAAGAACTATAATTTTATAAAATAATTTAATAATGAAGTTATAAAATGCCTATCAAGTACTATAGTGTTTTGATAGGTATTTTAATATTTATAAATATAATAAAGAAGAATAAGCATAAGAGGTTATTATAGATATAATTAAAAAAAATAATAAATCCTACTATATTTATCTACTTTAAAAATTTTAAAAAAGTATTATAATTAATATAGGTAATAATTATTATTAAATAAAAATTAAAATTAATAATAGAGATAGAGGAATTTTTATGGATGAAGCAAAAGTAATTGAAATGATAAAGATAAATCCAATTGTTATAAAAAATATAAGTAGTCCCACAGAGGAAATGAAGAAAATAGCCATAGAAAAAGATGGACTTTTATTACGATATATAAAAAATCCGACTATAGAAATGCAAGAAATAGCTATGAAAAGTAATCCTAGAGCTATTGAGTTTATAGATAATCCTACAGAGGAAATGATGATAGAAGCTATAAAGAGTGGATGGAGTAATTTAAATTATATTAAAAATCCTACTAATAATGTAATTAAATTAGCTATAGAGCAAAGAGGATGGGCTATTAGATATGCTAAAGAACCTAGTGAAGAATTACAATTACTAGCTGTAAGAAAAGATTATGATTCAATTAAATATATTAAAGAGCCTTATGAAAGTGTTCAAGAAGAAGCTGTGAATATAAGTTATGATGCATTAAGATATATTAACTCACCATGCTATAAGGCAGAAGTTGCAGCTATTAAAAATAATGAAGCAGCAGTAAAATTTATTAATAATTTAAACAAAGATAAGGTATTAAGCTTTTTAAAGGTTAATATTTTAGTAATTAGATATATTACTAAGAGTATGTTAAATGAAATATCTGAAGAAGAATTAAAAGATATGTTAAGAGAAGTATTATCAAAAGATGATGTAGAAGAAAAGTATGTAAGAGATTTTTTAAACTGTAGTGTTATTGATAAAGATAGTGAAGTTATAGCTATTGATAAGATTATGTTTATTTATAAATATGGAAGCAAGAAAGCAAAAAGAATTGCTGTAGATGAAAAACTAAAGATAATGTAAGGGGAAGTTAAAATGAATTTTATAGATACATTAAGAAGTGTGGAATTAGTATTAGCAACTGAGGAAGTTCCTTTAGTAGTTGGTGAAAGTGGAATTGGGAAGACAGCTTTAGCAAAGAGATTAGCTAAGGAAAATAATTGGAGTTTAATAGTTATTGATGGAAATCTTCTTAAAGAAGGAGAAATAGGGGGATTACCAACAGTAGAATCATATATGTCTATGGATTCTAATGGAAATAAGATTGAAAAGAAAACAACAATATATGCCGTTCATACAAAGCTTAGAGAAATTGATGAAGAAATAGCTAAAGGAAAAAAAGTTCTTTTATTTATAGATGAAATAAATCGTTGTGAACATACAGTACAACAAGAACTTATGAATTTAATATTAAATAGAGAAATCAATGGGTATAAGTTACATGATGATGTAAATATATTAGCAGCAATGAATCCATCAAGTAAATACGGTTCGGATTTTGATTATCAAGTAGTTGATATGGATGCAGCTCAAGAAAATAGATTTGTATGGCTTAACATGGAAAGTGATCATAAAGCTTGGTTAAATTGGGCAATGGAAGCTGGAATTGAGCAAAAGGTAATAGAGTTTATTGGAGTTTTCCCAGAATATCTACACAAGATAAATGAAGATGATGTAAGAGCAACACCAAGAAGTTATGAAAGAGTATCTAAAGCATTTAAAGCTTATAAAGAGAGAAAAGATTCTATACCTAGAGCAGTCTTTTTAAATGTTATAAAAGGTAATGTTGGAAAGGTCATAGCAGAAGAATTTATAAATTTTGTTGAATCAGAACATAGTCCTTTAATATCTTTTGATGAAGTTTTTGTAGGTGACAATTTAAGCGAAGAAGTTATAGAAAAAGTTAAAAGTGAAAGTCATACTAGACTTTATTTAAGTGCAATGAATATTTTAAAGAGTTTAGAAGAAAACATAAAAAACAGTAATGATGAAGATGTTTATCACATCAATAGATTTATTGAATTTTTAAAGGAATACCCTGTAGATTTAATGGTAGGAATTATGAAGGATATGAAAAGTAGTTATCCTGAAAGCTATAAAAGAGCATTAGAAAATGAAGAGTTTGTAGAAAGTTATTTTGAAGCTTATAGTGCAATAAGGGGATAATATATGGAAAGTTATTTTGAAAAGTTAAAAAAGGAGCTTTATATAAAGGCTGATAAAATAGTAAATAGTTCAGCTATGTTTAAGGCATTACGTGCTGGTGAAAAGTTTGATGTAGATATTCCTAAGGATTTTGAAGAAGAATTTTTTAAACTTATGGACAAAGTAAATCTAAGCCTTATGGAAGAAAAGGATAATTTCTATGGCTACTTTTTGTTTCAAATGGGAAGAGAAATACGATTTGATATAAGTACTCCTACTGGTATAAATTTTAAAGGTGCTAAATATGTTATATATTTTAATCCAATAATATTCTTACAGCTTAACATAAAACAAATGGAAAGCACTATTAAGCATGAAATTCATCATGTATTATCTATGCATTTAATAAGAGCTAAGGAGTTGAAAGGTAAGTTTAGTACACTTGCAATTAATTTAGCTATGGATATAGTAGTAAATCAATATCTTAATAATTTACCACCATATGCAATTACTTTAAAGGGAATAAATTCAAAGTATGAGTTGAATCTTGAACCTTATAATACATTTGAATATTATGCAGAAAATATTCAAAATGTATTAAATGTACTTGAAGAGGATGATGAAGGTGAAGAAGATGATAGCTGGGGTGAAGATGCTGATAGTGGATTTGATCCAGAAAAAACTCATGATTTATGGGATGAGAATGAAGATATAGATGAAAAAATGCTTAAGGATTTTACTGAAAAATTCATAAGCAATTCTGAAAAAGGTACAATTCCACTTCATGTAGAAGGAATGATATCTGCTTTAAGGAAAAGTAAAGGAGAGCTTCCTTGGAATTTATATCTAAAAAAATTAATGGGAACTATAGAAAGTAATAAAAAGAAAACTATAACAAGAAGGAATAGAAGACAGCCTAATAGATTAGATTTACGAGGTGAACTTAGAAATCACAAGGCAGAAATAGCAGTTGCTATTGATATAAGTGGAAGTATTAGTGATGAAGAATTTAAGCAAGCTGTCAAAGAAGTACTAGCTATAGTAAAAAATTATAATCATGAAATAACTATAATAGAATGTGATAAAGAAGTTAAGCGTGCATATAAAGCAAAAACTATAAATGATATAAAAGAAAGATGTTCTTCAGGGGGAGGAACTAGATTTACTCCTGTTTTTGAATATGCTAATAGTAAAAATATTAATTTGTTAGTTTACTTTACTGATGGTAAGGGTGAAGATAAATTACAAGTTAAACCTAGAGGATATAAAGTTTTATGGGTTATTTCTGGAAGAGGGGATAAGCTTTCATTAAAGGAACCTTATGGTGCAGTTAAAAAGCTTAGTAAAGTTGAAGTAAAAGATAACATAGTGGATATGAAAGATGTTAGAAATGATGGATATTCAATGAATAACCAAGAACCAATTTTTTAGTTAATTTAGTAGCAATCATATAGAATAATGGAATATATTATTGGAGAAATTATATTTAATTAAGAAAATATATATTTTATTTAATAAATTAAATAAAAGGAGAGTAGAGTTATGGGAATTTTAGAGAAAAGTATAGAAAATAAAGTGGTTATAGTAACTGGTGGTACTAGAGGAATTGGATTTTCAACAGTAAAAGCTTTTCTTGAAAATGGAGCAAAGGTTGCCTTATGTGGATCAAGAAAAGAAACTGTAGATAAAGCTTTATCACAACTTAATAAAATAAATTCTAGTTATGAAGTCATTGGATTTTCAAGTAATTTGTTAGATTTATCAGAAGTTAGAAACATGATGGAAGAAGTTGTGAATAAATGGGGTGCTATAGATGTTTTAATCAATAATGCAGGTATAAGTGATAATGTTAGTATATATGACCAAGATTCAGAGCATTTTGCAAAGATAATAGATATAAATGTGGAAGCTGTATTTAATTGTAGTAAAATAGCTGCTGAGAAAATGAAAGAAAAAGGCAAAGGTGTAATACTTAATACAAGTTCTATAGTAAGTATAAATGGTCAAAAGTCAGGTGTTGGATATCCAACTTCTAAATTTGCCGTAAATGGATTAACTAAATCTTTAGCAAGAGAGCTAGGCAAGGATGGAATAAGAGTTAATGCAGTAGCACCAGGAATAATTGCCACTGATATGGTGACAGCACTTGATCAAAATATGATAAAAGCAATGGTTGCTAATGTTCCAGTAGGAAGAATTGGAGAGCCAGAAGATATTGCGAATGCATTTTTATTCTTAGCATCAGATATGGCAAGTTATATAAGTGGGGCTATTTTATCTGTTGATGGTGCTACTGTAATTTAATATAATATAAAATAGATTATAATGAAATAAGTATAAAAATAAGATTGTACCAATTAAGGTGCAATCTTATTTGATTTGGAGGACTTAAGTTGGATAAGACATACATGTTTGATAACTATATATCTATAGGACGTAACTTTATGACTGAAAAAAACTATTTAAAGGCTCTGAAGTTTTTTAAGAAGGCATATAATTGTCCAGAAGGAAAAGAAGATATAGATTTAATTTTAGATTTAGCATTTCTTTATGATAAAATAGCACATTTTGATTTAGCAGAAAAAATGTATAGAAGAGTATTAGAATTAGATGAGACTAATGCTATAGCCTATTATGGATTAGGTATAATTTATGATGATGATGAATTATATGAAGAAGCTATTGAGTATTATAAAAAGGCTATAAAATATGATGAAAAATATGAAAAGGCATATTTCTTTTTAGCTAATGCTTATGATGAATTAGGGAATAAAGAAGAGGCAATAAAAAATTATAAACAAGTATTAAAGCTAAATTCAAAGGATTTATGGGCAAATGCTAATTTAGGGTGTATTTATGATGAGTTAGGAGATACTAAATTAGCTTTAGAATATATGGAAAAGGCACTTGAAATAAATAAAAATCATTTTAGAATACTATTTAATATGGGAGTATTTAATAAAAAGTTAGGTAACTTAGAATTGGCAGAAGATTATTATAAGAAATCAATAGAGCAAGATCCTTATTATCCTTATAGTTATTTAAATTATGCTGTAATGTATAAAGAAAAAGGAGATTATAATAGAGCTATTGAAATAATTAATGAAGGTATATTAGAAAATGAGGACAGAGGTTTTTTATATTATAATAGAGCCTGTTTTTATACTGCAATTAATAAGTTAGATTTAGCTTTAGATGATATTCTTAAGGCTATTGAGTTAAATGATTTTTTTGAGGAGTATATGAAGGAAGATCAAGAGCTTAATGCCATTAGGGAATTAGAGAGATATAAAGAAATGTTTAAATAATTGTAATATTAATAGAAATATTTTAGAAGTAGCATAATAATTTATTAAATATCTAAGTAGATTTCAAAAAGAAGGGATGTGGAAATAAAAGTGTATATTATAAAAGTAGCAGTTTAATTTTAGTTAAACTGCTACTTTTTTGTGCAAATATAGTATTAAGTATTTTATAGAGATGAATGTAATTGAATTTATAATAGAGTTTGAAAAAGATAGGTAATTAAATATTTAAGTTAATTTTTTATATCTAGAATTTTAGTTTTATTTTTCATATTTTTATATTCTAATGGGGTTATACCAAGAACCTTTTTAAATAACCTACAAAAATATGAGTAATTATTAAAACCGCAACATAATGAAACTTCAACTAAAGATAATTGAGGGTCTAATAGTAGGTGCTTTGCAGCGGCTATTCTTCGTGTATTCACATACTCGCTAAATGTACAATTTGTATAATTTTTAAAAACTCTACAAAAATAAGTTTTATTCATATTTACAATAGAGCAAATATCATTTAAAGAAATATTTTCATCTATATGTTTATGAATATAATAAATAGCCTTTCTAATTTCAGGGTGAGGATACTTTTCACCTAAATAATCTTTACAATAACTATAGGAGTTTATTATTTTATGTCCAGTAAGTAACAAAGAAGATAGATTGTATCTATCAAAATCTTCCTTGGTATTTTTAAAACAACATTTGTGTAAAGAAATTCCTTCCTTAACAAGAATATAGTTATAAATACTAAAATTGAGAGATGAAATAAAGATATCACAATGCTCAAATCCTGTAGTGTCTATAAGGTATTTCAAATTTTTATCAAATAGTTTAAGTGCTAGATTGGTATTTCCACAGTATACTAATGAGCAAATGTGCAGATGATTTAGTATATTTTTCTCCATAAAAGCCCTCCCTTTTTGTGATAAATATTAGAATGATAAAGTGTAAAATAATTAAAAAACAAGAGAATATAGTTAAAGACTACCTAATTATACCATGATACAATTATAAAGTAAAAATGATAATCATTATCAATTAAGAAAGGGAAGATATGAATATTTTAATTACTTATTCAAGCAAAACAGGAAATACTAAAAAATTAGCAACAGGTATTTATAAAAATATAGGTGAAGAATATGGAATGAATGTAGAAATAAAGCCTATGCATGAGGTTAAATGTACAGAAAATTATGATTCTATATTAATTGGATATTGGGTGGATAAGGGTGGACCTAATGAAGAAGCAAAAGAATTTATGAAAAAAATTAGAAATAAAAAAGTAGGCATATTTGCTACATTAGGTGCATATCCGGATTCAAATCATGGATTTAATAGTTTAGTTAGAGGAGAAGATCTTTTAAAAGAAAAAAACGAAATAATAGGGAAATATATTTGTCAGGGAGCAGTTGACCCTAATTTAATTGAGGCTTTCAAAAAGTTAGATTCTAATAATTATCATGCTATAACAGATGAAAAATTAAGAAGATATAAAATTGCCGAACTTCATCCTAATGAAGCTGAAATATTAAGTGCATCTATATTATTTAAGGAAAGATTAACAATAATTTAGGAGGAATAACTGTGGAAGATAAGAAGATTCGTAAGATTGCTATATATGGAAAAGGTGGTATTGGAAAATCAACTACAACATCTAATTTATCAGCAGCATTATCTCAATTAGGTTTAAAGGTTATGCAAATAGGATGTGATCCTAAAGCTGATTCAACTAAAAATCTTATGGGAGGAAAAAGAATTCCAACTGTTTTAGAGCAACTTAAGGAAAAAGGAGATGATTTATCATTAGAGGATATAGTTTTTTCAGGCTATAACGGAGTGTTATGCGTAGAGTCTGGAGGTCCTACACCAGGAATAGGATGTGCGGGAAGGGGAATTATATCAGCCTTTGAAAAGCTAGAAGAATTAGAAGCTTTTGAAACATATAAGCCAGATATTGTTTTATATGATGTTCTTGGAGATGTAGTATGCGGCGGCTTTGCAATTCCTATAAGAGGAGGATATGCAGAGGAAGTATATATTGTATCATCTGGTGAAATGATGTCTTTATATGCTGCATCAAATATTAGTTCAGCTATTAAAAATTTCAGAAGTAGAGGATATGCAGAATTAAAAGGTTTGATATTAAACTCAAAAAATATAGAAAATGAAATTAGTATTGTGGAAAAAGCAGTAGAAGAAATAGAGACGAAAATAGTTCACGTAATACCAAGAAGTGGTGAAATTCAGGTTGCAGAAAATGCTGGAGGAACAGTATTTGAGTTTTTAGAAGAGTCAGAAATGAAAGAAGTATATATAGAGTTAGCAAATAAAATTATTGCGTAAAATTAAAAGTTATACAAATAGGGGGATTTAAATTATGATAAGCAAAAAAATGAGAGTATTAGTAATAGGTATTTCAACAATGTTAATGATAGGTATGTTTGCAGGTTGTTCAGCAAAAAATACGGGGGTCTCAGGAAGTAACGATTCTCAAGTAGTAGCTTCTGAAGATAGTGTAGAGAAAGAATTTAGATTAGAGTATACAGAAATAATGAAACAACAAGGTTTCACAGAACCAATAGTGTTAGAAAGTAAACCTGAGAGAGTAGTTTGTGTATCAACATCAACGACACCTTTATTATTTGAAGTGGATGCATCACTTGTTGGAATTCCAACATCAACAATTTTTGAGACTCCTAGTGACTATACAGGTGAAAAGTTACAATCACTTATGTCTGATGATTTTAATATAGAAACAGTTGTAGCTCTTAATCCTGATTTAGTTATAATTCCATCTTCATCTAAAGAACAATATGGGGATGCTTTAGAATCATCAAATATTCCAGTTTATTATACAAATAGTGGACATTCAGCAACATATGAATCTGTAGTTCAAGAAGCAGAAGTAATTATAAATGCTTTTGGGAAGGATTCAGAAAATGCAAAGAAAGTATTACAATCATTTGATGACTTAGATAAAAAGATGGAGGAAAGTAAGAAAGCCTTAGAAGGAAAAACAGTTATGATACTTGCTACAACTCAATATATACAATCAAAGAGTGGTACTGCAGGTTCTATGGCAGATATGATAGGTCTAACTAATGTATATGAGAATGAACAAGCTGGAATGGTTCCTCTTGATCAGGAAACTACTCTTGGATACAATCCAGACGTTATATTAGCAATAGGAAGTAGTATGTCAGAGGAAGATAATAAAGCAGTTTTTGAAGCAGCATTTGATGAAAACAGTGAATATTGGGGAAGTTTTGAAGCAATAAAGAATGATAAAGTTATTTATTTACCATCAAGCTATATGCCAAGTACGGGTATAGGAGTAATAAAGCAAATATCAGACCTTATAGATTTAGTTTATGAAAAACTAGAAATTAATAATTAATTAAATAAAAAAGTAGGAGTAAGAGATGAAAAAGAAATCAAAATCTATAATAAAGGTTACTTCAGTTATATTAATTCTTAGCTGCATATTATGTGTATTAGCTCTTATTTCTATATCTATAGGAAGTGCAAGATATTCTTTAAGGGATATAATGACTAATTTATTAACTGAAGAAAGCAATCCTATTAAGATTATAATATATAATTTAAGATTGCCACGTATAATTTCAGCTATTTTAATAGGTGCAGCATTATCAGTAGGAGGAGCATTATTGCAATCTGTTATGAGAAATCCTTTAGCTGATCCAGGAACAATTGGTGTATCAGCAGGGGCAGGTACAGCTGCAACTACTATATTACTATTATTTCCACATATGACAACGGCGGTTCCAATATTTGCTTTTGGAGGAGCTGCCCTTGCTTGTGGGCTAATATATTTATTAGCTTGGAAGGGTGGAGTAGACCCAGTAAGAATAATTCTTTCTGGAGTAGCAATAAACTCCGTTTTAGGAGGATATAATGGATTCTTACAAATGTTATATTCAGATAATTTACAAGGAGTTTTGGGATTTATGAATGGAAGTCTATCAGGGCGTTCATGGAGTGATGTTAAAACTCTGGCTATATATGTTATCATAGGGTTATTTTTAGCTTTAATATGTATAAAAAGTGCTAATGCACTGCAGCTTGGAGACGAAATGGCGAAAAATTTAGGGATTAACGTAAACTTAAGTAGAATAGCCTTATCTGCTGTTTCAGCATTTTTGGCAGCGGCCACAGTAAGTGTTGCAGGAATGATCGGATTTGTAGGACTTGTTGTACCACATATTGCAAGGATGATAGTAGGTTCAGATTATAAAATTATGATTCCAACCAGTATGCTTTTAGGAGCTGTAGTATTACTTTTTGCTGATACTGTAGGTCGTACATTAGTACCAGGAATGGATATTCCAGTAGGAACCATTATGTCTATGGTAGGTGGACCATTTTTCTTATACATGCTTAGAAAGAAGGGGAAAATAAGTGGAAATTAATTGTAGAGGTATAGAGGTTAAATATGGAGAATATAAAGCTGTAAAGGGAATAGATACATCATTATATAAAGGAGTTATCACAACTATTATAGGTCCTAACGGATCAGGAAAATCTACATTTTTAAAATCTATAACTAGATTGTTAAAATATGATAGAGGAACTGTTCATATAAATAATAGAAATATTGAATCTTTTAAAGGAAAAGAGCTATCAAAGATGATAGCTGTTCTTCCTCAAAGACATTCAGCTCCACCAGATTTTAAGGTTGAGGAGCTTGTAAGCTATGGTAGAATGCCACATAAAAAATGGTATGATAATAAAAATGATGCCAAAGATCCAATTGTTAATTGGGCAATGGAATGTACTAATATAAGTCATTTAAAAAAGAAGTCTATTAATGAAATTTCAGGGGGAGAATCACAAAGAGTATGGATAGCTACAGTGTTAGCTCAAAATCCGGAGATACTATTTTTAGATGAGCCTACAACTTATTTAGATATTTCTCATCAGTTAGAAACTATGAATTTAGTAAAGAGGTTGAATAAAGAGCATGGAATTGGAGTTGTTATGGTCTTACATGATTTATCTCATGCTTTAGAAGTTAGTGATAGAATAATAGTTTTAAAAGATGGTAAGAAGTATGATGAGGGAAAACCAACAGATGTAATAACATCTAAAATGATGAAAGAAGTTTATAACGTAGATTGTGACATTATAAATATAGAAGGAAGAGATAAACCAATTATTGCATATAAAGAAATTGCAGCGGTTTAGAGGGGGAGACATGATAAATTCAACAGAAATAATTAATAAATTATCTAAGTTAGATAGTATAAACAATATGAAAGATGTAAAACCATTAACATATGCATCATTTCCGGGATCACATTGTCCCCTATTTGGGTCAGCACTATTACTTAAAGAAATTAAAGATGCTGTATTTGTAGTAATAGGAACAGATGAGTGTTCTTATTATACTAAGCAAATGACTATGAGGTCAGAGGTGTATGGCGGAATAGATGGAAGATGTGTCAGTATTATTCTTAATCAGCATGATATAACTTTTGGATGTCAAAAGAAAATTGAATCAGCATTTAGTGAACTAATGGAAGAATATAAGCCTAATGCAGTTTTTCTTATAACAACATGTGTTGTTGAACTAATTGGTGATGATGTTGAATCTTTAGGAGATACATTAGGTGATGAGTATGGAGTGCCAGTTGTCACAGTACATACTGAGCATTTTAAATCAGAAAATCATATTGTAGGTTTAGAAAGAACATTATCAGCCTGTATAGGTATAATGGAGAGACAAGCTAAATCAGAGAATATATCAGTAAACGTTATAGGTCAGAGAAGCGGAAATTTTAGTGAGACAGAATTAGGAAAAATATTAAGTAATTCTAATGTAGAAATTAATTTAATGTTACCAGGTTGTACAGTAGAAGATATACGTAAAGCACCACAAGCACATATAAATATTGTTACAAGTTCCATAGGATTACCATTGGCTAAAAAAATGAGAAGTAAATTTAAGATACCATATATATTATTTGAAAAATTTACTGATCCAGAATATATATTAGAAGCATATAATAATCTTTTTGATACATTACAGTTAGAATTACCAAAGGAAGTTATACAACTTTATAATAAGGCTAATGATGCTGTGAATTTTGGAAAAAAAGTTTTAAAGGGAGCTAAATATATATATGGAAATACACCATTCCAATGTTTTGAAGTAAACTCATTTATGACAAAATTAGGAATGATACCAGAGCTTATACAAGTATCTTATATGACAGAAAATGATGATAAGTATATAGAGGATATATTAAGTAAAGAAAATCCTTATGTATGTAAAAGTGCTAATATAGCACCATTACAAGGAGTATACGATATATTAAAACCAGATTTATACTTAGGACATGAATATGCTACAAGGTTAGCTAAAAAGGGAATTGCACTAGTAAGAAGTGATATGGCATCAGCAATGGCTGGAATGGAAGTAGTTAATTTCTTTGTAGAAGAGTTAGTTAGAGCATATAAAGAATCAAAAGAATATCAAGGAGGTACAGTAAATGAGCTTATGTAGATATTTGCCGACTCCATCAGATAGAATGGGAATTTTATGGACACTTTTATCTATAGATGATACTGTAGTAATAGAATTTGGTCCAACAGGAACAACACATTTTAGTATGGGCTTTTTTGGGAAAATTGGGGTAGAACAAGAAAACAGATTATTTGCAACACATATGAGTGAAGATGATGTAATAATGGGTTATACAGAAACTCTAGAAGAGGCTATTATAGAGGTTGATAAATGGATAAGCCCTAAAGCTATTTTTATAGTAGCATCATCTGTTAGTGCAATAATTGGAACTGATTTAAAAGGTGTATGTAGAGCTATTAGCCCTAAGGTATCAGCTAAATTATATGCTTTAGAGAATGGTGGCTTTAGAGGTGACTATACAACTGGAATAAAAATTGCTTACGATACTTTGTTTAAAAATATGTTAGGTGAAAAAACGGAAAAATTAGATAATACTTATAACATATTAGGGGCATCATTATATAGTTATCGTATGCGTTCTGATATTAATGAAATTAAAGAATTAATGAAGAATAGCTTTAATTATGATGTAATAGGTACATTATGTGTAGATACTAGTGAAGAGTTTATTAGGAATACTGTTAAAGCTAAACTTAATATTGTTATCTCTTTTGAAGCTTTAGAGTTAGCAAAGTATATGAAGGAAGTTTATGATATACCATATATTTATGGAGCACCATATGGATATACAGGAACATTAGAGTGGTTGAAGCAAATATCACAAACTATAGATGTAAGTATTGATAATAAGGTTACTCAAGAGTTAATGAAGCGTATTATGAATATTAAGCATTATCCTATGTATAAAAGAATGCTTAAAAATTCTAAGCCAACTATGAGTATATATTCTGAATATGATAGATTATTAGGATTTAGAAAAATATCAGAAGAAATTGTATTCAATATAGATAGTTTTATATGTAATCATAGCATTAAAGATATAGATGATAAGGATATAACTACTCTAAATTCAGAAAGAGAAAGAATAGAGTTATTTAAAAATAAAAATAATCAATTAATTATAGCTGATGATGTGACATTAAGAATGGCTAATGATACAAATGTAAAACTTAGAGCTAGTATGCCAATAGTATATGGAAGTCAAGTAGCTAATCATATACCTTTAATAGGAATAAAAGGTATGGATTATTTCTTGGAGTATGTTGATCAATATTTACAGACTTTAAGCTAATAAAATTGTGAAAATGAACTATAGATACAATAAACTATAGTTCATTTTTATTACATTTAAATAAATTTGTATAAAGTGCATATTTGTATGGATACAATTGATTTATTTATATTAATAGGTATAAAATGGATATAAAGTTTTAGAAATAAGGGGGCAAATATCGATGAATAAACAAATCAGATTTAAAAAATTAATTCAAACAGCATTACTTGCAGCATTATGCTTTGTATCCTTTACTTACTTGCAAATTAAAATTCCAGTGCCTGGTGGAGACGCAACTTCACTTCATATTGGAAATGCATTTTGTGTTTTAGCAGCTTTATTACTTGGAGGATGGTATGGAGGATTAGCAGGAGCAATAGGAATGACAATTGCAGATTTAATTGATCCTGTATATATACTAGTAGCACCTAAGACATTTATTTTAAAACTATGCATAGGTTTAATAACAGGTTTAATCGCACATAAAATAGCAAAAATAGGAGAAAGTAATGATAGTAAATATATTTTTAAGTGGAGTTTAATAGCATCAATTGCTGGACTTGCTTTTAATGTAATTGCTGACCCTATAGTTGGATTCTTCTATAAGCAATATATACTTGGACAACCTCAAGATGCAGCTATGATTTTAGCTAAATTAAGTGCAGCAACAACATTTATAAATGCAATAGTATCAGTAATTTTAGTATCAATCATATATAACGCAATAAGACCAATACTAAAAAAATCAGGTTTACTACTACCAGTATAACTAAATTGTTCGTTAAAGCTTAAATACCGTGATGACGAAAATTAATGATATTATCTCCAGAAATTAGTGTAATTTTCGTTAAGAATTTATATTGTTTTTTCCAGAAAAAGTTCTAAAGCTTCGAAGTTCACTATCGTTTACCTTAAGTGAGATTCAAAATTTTAATTTTGCCAATCGAACTTACACATCCGACATCAGGCGGAGGTGCTTCCTTTTAAAAGGAAACTCACTCTTCACTATCGCTCAGAGGAGTAAGTTCATCTAACTAAATCAAGATTTAGAGATTCACTTAACGGACTTTCCTTCCAAAAACAATTAAATTCTAGACGAAAATTTCACCGTTCCCGGAAAATAAATATTTCATTTTTTCGCCCCATGTAGTGCGCAATTCTATTCAATAGAGAATTCTTTGCCGTATGCACATTTATTAAAATGTTTTTCTGCATCTTGAAGATTCATACCTAAAATCTTTATAGGTGAATCTGAATTAATTGTAACTTCTCCACAACCTAAGCCTTTATTTATTGATTTATATAAATAATTTATTGCTTGTGGTTTAAAACCAAGAAGCCTAGCACCAACTGTATCTGTAGCAATAGGATCAGTTCCGCATAATACTAAACCAGTATGATTTCCAATTCCTTTATGAGGACCAGTTCCAACCATAGCAGGACTAGCACTAACTATAGAAAGGTCTATAGTGAATTTTTCTAGCATTGCACTTATAAATCCATGCAAATCTTTATGTATTCCTAAATTTTTCTTAGGATAACCTTGCTCTTCACCACTTGGCCAGCCCATAGCTATATTTTTAATAGCAGCAGAAATAGTAGCTTCTTCATGAATTTTTAATTGAGTAAATGATATTAAAAAAGTCATTTCTTCATAAAGTTTATTTAAGGCTATTGATATAGGGCAGCTATGGTTAAGAGGAATATTAATAAAAGGTCCATTATTTAAGTTTATAAACTCAACATTTTCAGATTTTATAACATCCATAAAACCTACATCTGTCATTAGCTTTTCAACATCTTTCTGAGCAGAAGCAGTAGCAACTACTATTCTTTTGGGTGTGCAACCCTTAATTATTTGAATTATCTTTTTTAAACTATTAGGACCAACTACATCCCCAACATCGGGGCCACCAGTTCCAACCCAGTTTGGGGTAATAACCACAACATCATCACTTTTTATCATAGAAGAAATATTAAGTAAATTTAAACCTTCTTCAATGGCAAGTGATTCATTATTGTTTTGTGTAATTGCAACTAGTGGACTTAATGTTCTCCTTACTCTCATAATAAAAATCTCCTTATAAAATAAAAGTTATAAAACTATTTATGTTATAACCTATTTTTCACTTTTTATTTAGAGCTTTATTTTGTAAGATAAAAAAGATTTCGTTTTTTTACATGATAGATTAATTAGCTTTAGTTCTAAAAGCATTAGGAGAAGTGTTAAATAATTTTTTAAAAGCTTTACTATAATGAAACTCATCATAAAAGCCAAACATATCAGCTATTTCTTTTAACTTCATATCAGGATAAGAAACTAAAAAATATTTAGAGTTATTAAGTTTAAGTTCTAAATGATATTCATGAATACTTTTCCCAGTATTATTTTTAAAATGTTTCTGTATAGTTCTAGAAGAAAAATTTAATAACCTAGATAAATTATCAATACTAATTTTACTTTGAATATTTTCTTCTAATATTGATATTATGTCTTTTGTAAGTTGATTATATTGAAGTGTATCAATTTTATTAACTTCTAAGTCTATTTCAGCTAAAATTCTAGATAAAATTGAGCCTTTTATTTTTGTATTATCTATATTACTTATATTACATAATGATGATAATTCGTGAAAGTAATAGGGTAATTTAGGGTTATCTTTAAGGTTTAATTTTGATGGAATACAGTAAAAGTTATCAATAATTTTATCAGGTTTATTAAAAATAACATCATCTTTAATGTCATAAGAAAAATGAATGTAATAACAAGATGTGTTGTTAAGATTATTTGAATGTGGATAATGGTGCTTATAAGCAGGTAAAAACATAATATCACCTTCACGACTTTCAATTAGTTCATTTTCAACAATTACATTAAAACCTCCACTTACAACGTAAACTAAATCGTGAAAAGGTAAAGTTCTATCAGGATGAGCAATAGTACTATTAAAGATTAATTTACTGCACATATCAACTTTTCTAAAACAGTTTAAATTCAAATTTGTATATAACATGTGCATTATTTTACATGAGCTTCTCATTAAAGTCAATGGAGTAAATAAATGGAATATAAGTATAATTAAATTATACTAATGGTAATGAAAATGGTGAGAATATGGAGGGTGAAATTATGGATAATATGGTCACTAAAGACTTAGCAAGTAATATAAAATTTAATAATGTAAATATAACAGATAGTTTTTTTGGATACTATCAAAACTTGATAATTAATGAGGTTATACCTTATCAATGGAAGGTATTAAATGATGAGTTAGAAGATGTAGAAAAAAGCTCTGCAATAAAAAATTTTAAAATAGCAGCAAAAGAAATGAAAGGAAATTTTTATGGATTTATCTTTCAAGATAGTGATGTTTATAAGTGGTTAGAAGCAGTTGCATATAGTTTGCACTTAAAAGAAAATAAAGAGTTAGAAAAATGTGCAGATGAAGTTATAGATTTAATAGGAAGAGCACAACAAGAGGACGGATATCTTCATACTTATTTTATAATAGAAAGGCCAGATATGAAGTTTAAAGACCTTTGGGAATGTCATGAATTATATTGTGCAGGACATTTCTTTGAAGCAGCTACAGCTTATTATAATGCAACTGGAAAAGAAAAGGTTATTAAAATAGCTAAGAAGTTAGCAGATTGCATTTATAATAATTTTGGAACTGAAGAAGGAAAAATAAAGGGATATGATGGCCATGAAGAAGTTGAGTTAGGTCTTATGTCTTTGTACAGTGTAACAAAAGAAAAGAAATATTTAGATTTAGCTAAGTTTTTTATTGATGAAAGGGGACAATCTCCACATTTTTTTGAACTGGAATGGGAAGCAAGAGGAAAAACTAGCTATTGGAATGGTTGGAATCCTTGTGAATCACCAAATGCTTCGAAAGATTTTATTTCTTGTATAGGTGCAGAATATAATCAAACCCATAAGCCAGTAAGAGAACAAGATGAAGCTGTTGGACATGCTGTTCGAGTTGTATATATGTTATGTGGAATGATTGATGTTGCTAAGGAGTCAAAAGATAATAGTTTATTAGAGGCTTGTCAAAAGTTATGGAATAATATAGTGAATAAAAAGATGTATATAACAGGAGCGATAGGATCTACACATGTTGGAGAAGCATTTACAGGAAACTATGATTTACCTAATGATTCATTATATGGAGAGACATGTGCTTCAATAGGACTTGCTATGGCTTCTAAGAGAATGTTAAATACAGATATAAATTCAAAGTATAGTGATGTAATAGAAAAGGAAATATATAATGGAATAATCTCAGGGATAGCAATGGATGGAAAGTCTTTTTTTTATGTAAATCCATTAGAAGTATATCCTAAAAATCATACTAATCCTGTTTTGGAACAAGTAAAGGTTGAAAGACAAAAATGGTATCCTTGTGCATGTTGTCCACCAAATGTAGCTAGATTTTTATTAAACATAGGAAATTATATATATTCAGCTAACAATGATACATTATATATTAATCAATATATTGCAAATAATTCAAGGATTAATATAGGAAAGTCTTTTATGAATATAGAAATGGAATGTGATTTGTTAAAATATCAAGATGTGAAAATAAAAATAAGTAGCACTGATTTGGAAAATAGGAATGTGGCATTAAGACTACCTAGTTGGAGCAATGGATATACAGTAAAGGTATCTAATAATAAAGTAGAGTGTGAAATTATAAATGGATATATATATTTAAATAATATAAGGAAAAAAGAGATTTCTATATATTTAAGATTAAATCCTGAATTGAAAATGATAAAGGCAAATAAAAGAGTAAGATATGATGCTGGGAAAGTTGCTATAACATATGGACCATTAGTATATTGTGCAGAAGAAATAGATAATGGAGATATGTTGTATAATTTAATACTTAAAGATTCAATAAATTTTAAAAAAGAGAAATTTAGCCATAATGGATTAGAATTATTTAAAGTAATAGTTGATGGATATAGAGAAATTGATGATGATGATAGCTTATACCATGAAAATAATGTTACTTTAGAAAATCAAAAAATAACATTAGTTCCATATCACTATTGGGGAAATAGGGGTATTGGAGAAATGCAAGTTTGGTTTAGAATAAAATAAAAAAGTAATAAAAACCATCTAGAAAGTTTACTTATTATCTAGATGGTTTTATTATAAAAAAGTATAAAAATAGTATAAGAAAACACATGGAAATTATTTCACCTTTGTAATAATATATATGTTAGCAAAAGAAATATAACATCTTGTGGAAGAATTAGTTATTAAAAGAGAAACTTAGTTTAGTTAAAATTATAATTAAAATAAAGAGGAAAAAGTTATGGGAAAGAATGATGTAAAAGACTTAACACAAGGTAATGTATTCAAGCTGATTTTAGGATTTTCAATTCCATTATTACTTGGAATGCTATTTCAACAGTTCTATAGTATGGTAGATACAATTATTGTTGGTAGATACTTAGGGGTTACTGCTTTGGCAGAAGTAGGATCAACAGGTTCAATAAACTTTATGATAATTGGTTTTTGTATGGGCGTTTGTAACGGATTTGCTATACCAGTAGCACAAAAATTTGGAGCACGTAATTATAAACTTTTACGTAAATATGTATTTAATAGTGGAGTATTAGCAGTAATATTTTCAGTTATTATGACTTTAGTAGTATGCTTACTTTGCAGAAATATTTTAGGGTGGATGAATACACCTAATGATATAATGGAGGGTGCATATAGTTATATATTTGTTATATTTTTAGGAATACCAGTTACTTATTTATATAATTTATTAGCTGGAATAATACGTTCACTTGGTGATAGTAAAACACCACTAATGTTTTTAATTATGTCATCAATAATTAATATTATTTTAGATTTAGTATTTATAATTGTTTTTAATATGGGAGTATCAGGAGCTGCTTGGGCTACAGTTATATCACAAGGTGTATCAGGTATATGCTGCTTAATATTTATGGCAAAAAGATATAGTATCCTAAAATTTGAAAAAGATGAACTTAAGATTAATGGCCACTGTATTAGAAGATTGTGTTATATGGGAGTACCTATGGGACTACAATATTCTATAACAGCAATAGGAAGTGTAATACTTCAAACGGCAGTAAATGGATTAGGTTCTCTTGTTGTTGCTGCAGTTACTGCTGGAAGTAAGATTTCTATGTTTTTATGTTGTCCATTTGATGCATTAGGTTCTACTATGGCAACTTATGCAGGACAAAATGTTGGAGCAAAAAAATTAGATCGTGTAAATGAGGGAATTAAAAATAGTATAATAATAGGGTCTGTGTATTCTATAATCGCTTTTTTAGTATCTATTTTCTTTGGAAAAACTATAGCGTTACTTTTTGTAGATGGAAATGAGTTAGAATTACTTTCAATGGTAAGTAAACAATTAATAATTACAGCATTATTTTATATTCCATTATGTTTAGTAAATGTTGTACGTTTTACTATTCAAGGAATGGGGTATTCAACTTTTGCAATATTTGCAGGAATATGTGAAATGATAGCTAGAACAATATGTGGATTTATTTTAGTACCTATATTTGGATTTAATGCAGTATGTTTAGCAAGTCCTATTGCTTGGATATGTGCAGATTTATTTTTGATACCTGGATATATAAGTGTAATGAATAAGATGAAGAGGAAAATAAAACCGTTAACTAAAGAAAAAGTAGGTAATATTAAAGAGATTAGTACAAGCATAGAAGTTTAAAATTCATAAAATATACGTTAAATATTTGATAAGTTATCAAGGGTTTAGCGTATTTTTTATATTAAATTTATGTTTATAAGAAGAGTAAAAAATATATTAGTATAATACTATAAAGTTAAATTGATTTATATTATAATGTTAATAAAATGCAGAAAGTTAAAAGGAACATTGAGGTGAAAGATAATAATGGCTACATTAAAAGAAATAGCAGATAAGGTAGGGGTATCTTTAGCAACTGTGTCTAGAGTTTTAAATAATGATAGTGGAATTTTAGTTGCCGATGAAACTAAGGCACAAATATTAAAGGTAGCAACGGAATTAAATTATAAGACTGCAAAGCAGAGAAAAGGTAAAAACTTGGAAAAGAAAATAGTTACTATAGGAATCGTAGAAATGTATGATGTAGTTAAACAATTACAAGATCCTTATTATTTGCTTTTAAGAAATATAGTTGAGAAAAAGGCTTTTGAAAATGATATAAAGCTTGTTAGGCTTTTTAAGAAAGATAATGATTATGAGTTTCTTGAAGATATTGAATTACAAGGAATTATTGCTATAGGAAAATTTACTTCAAAGGAAGTAGAGAAATTAGCTAATAGAACTTCTAATATAGTATTTATAGATTCATCGCCTAATGATGAGTTATATGATAGTGTAAAAGTTAACTATAAATTAGGAGTAAGGCAAGCATTAGATTATTTTATTGAGTTAGGACATAAAGATATTGGGTTCATCGGTGAAAAATATACATTAGGTGATAATAAAATTCCTATTTTTGATGAAAGGTTAAAATATTTTTATGAATATATGAATAATAATAACTTATTAAATGAAAAGTTTATAATTAATAGCAGTATGACAGCAGAGGGTGGACATGAGGCTATAATTAACTATATTGATAATAAATATAAGATGCCAACAGCATTTTTTGCAGCTAATGATGCTGTTGCAAGTGGATTAATTAAAGGACTATCTGAAAGAAATATAAAGGTTCCTGAAGAAATAAGTATAATAGGATTTAATGATACAATAATATCACAATATACAAACCCACCACTAACAGCTATAAGAGTACATATAGAGTATTTAGGTGAGGTTGCAGTAAATCTTATGATTGAAAAAATAAAGGGCAGAAACTATGCAAAAAAAGTTATAATACCTAGTGAATTTGTACTGAGAAATAGTGTAAGAAAGATATAATAGAAAGCTATGAAAAAGAGAGTATTCTTAAGAAAGTAAGATACTCTCTTTACTTTTTTAGGAATATTATAAATTGTAAGTGAGGTATAAATGTTATATTATATAACCTATAAAAACGTTAACATGAAATGGGAGTAGGTATAAATATGGAGGATGGAAATAATAAGTTTATTCATAATTATGGATATGATAAATATGTAGTAGAAGAGGTGAAAGAAAAATTAGGCAAAATAAAAGAGTTTGGATATTTTATGGGAACCAATAATGTAAATATATATTATGAAAAATATTGTATAGAAAAGGAAAAGGGTGCAATAGTAATATGTCATGGATTTTCTGAATGTATAAATAAATTTACAGAGATGATATATTATTTTTTAGAAATGGGATATTCAGTTTATGCAATTGAACATAGGGGTCATGGAAGATCAGGCTCTTTAAGTAAAACTGATAAAAGTCAAGTTAATATAGATAAGTTTGAAAATTATGTGGAAGATTTAAAGTTATTCTTAGATGAAATAGTTACAAAAAATAGTTCAGAGTTATACCTATATGCACATTCTATGGGAGGAGCTATAGGAGCAATGTTTTTAGAAGAATATGATAAGTATTTTAAAAAGGCTATACTAAGTTCACCTATGATGGAAATAGAAACAGGAAAATTTTCCAAGAGGATGTCATATATAATAAGTAGTCTATATGTAGTAGCTAGAAAAGGAGATAAGTACGTATTAGGGCATGGACCATTTGATGGAAAATATCATTTAGAGGAATCAGGAACTAGTAATAAGTATAGGTATGAAAATCATTTAGAGGAATTAAAAGAAAATGAGAAATTACAAAGATCAGGAGGATCTTTTAAATGGCTTTTAGAATCTTTAAAGGCTACTGATAAAATACTTAAAAATAAAAATGTTGAAAAGATAGACATACCTATATTACTTTTCCAAGCAGGAAGAGATACTTTTGTAAGAGCTGGTGGACAAAATGAATTTTGTGAAAGAGTTAAAAACTGCAGAAAAATAAGATTTGGAAATGCAAAACATGAGATATTTCTAGAAAATGACGAAATACTTATTGAATATTTGAAAAAAATAAAAGAATTTTTAAAATAATTTTACTAAAAATATTGAAAATTTTACTACAAATATACTATAATACTCTTGGGAAAACGTTATCTAAAGGTATTGTGATAAGGAGATAGTAGAGTTATGGGAATTTTAATTAATAAATTAGAAAATATATTTAGTATTCAAACAAAAAATACTTCATATGTATTTGGTATAGACAATAAGGGCTTGTTAAGAAATTTATATTGGGGAAGTAAAATTAAGGAAATTGAAGACTTTGATATGCCTATATTGTGCGAAGTATCAACAAATGATCCAGTATATGAAATTACTAGAGAAGAATATCCTGTATATGGTAGTTTGAGATATAAAGAGCATTGTCTAAAGGTTACTTTTGAAGATAGAAGTAGAGAATTAGTTTATAAATATATAGGATATTATATTGATGGTAATGAATTAATAATAAAGTTAAAAGATAATTACTATGATTTCAATATTAATCTTCACTATAAGGTTTATGAACAGTATGATTTAATAGAAAGATATGTAAGTGTTAAAAATAATTCTAATGATATTATTGAAATTGAAAAAATACATAGTGGACAATTTCATATCCCTTATGAGGGATTGAATTTCTCTAATGTTCATGGTCATTGGGGGGCAGAGCAACAAAGGTTTATTCAAAAAGTTAACTATGGAAAGATTATTATAGAAAATAGAAGAGGAATATCAACTCATAATCACAACCCTTATTTTATATTAGATAAGGATGCTACTGAAACTACAGGGGAAGTATTCTTTGGAGCCTTAAAATTAAGTGGAAATTTTAGTGGGATAATAGAGCAAACTCAATATGGTGAAACATTAGTTCAAATGGGAATAAATTCACATGATTTTCAAATGAAGCTAAAACCAAAAGAGGAATTTGTTACTCCTGCAATTATAGCTGGATATAGTAATTCAGGTTTTGAAACTATGACCCATAATATTCATAATTTTGCAAAGGATAGAGTGCTAAGAAAAGGCATAAGACCTGTATTATATAATTCATGGGAGGCAACTGAATTTAAGGTAAGTTGTGATGAACAAATAAAACTTGCAGAAAAAGCTAAGGAAATAGGAGCAGAGTTATTTGTAGTAGATGATGGTTGGTTTGGAGAAAGACATGGAATAGATAATGGCTTAGGGGATTGGTATGTAAATAGAGACAAGTTCCCAGAAGGATTAGATCCGTTAATTAGAAAAGTTAAAGAAATGGATATGATGTTTGGTATATGGGTAGAGCCAGAAATGGTAAATCCATTATCACAACTTTATAAGGAACATCCAGATTGGATATATCACTTTAAAACTAGAGAAAGTGATACATCTAGAGGACAATATGTATTAAATTTAACTAAAAAGGAAGTAAAAAGATTTATTTATGATATGTTAGATAATTTATTATCAACTTATGATATTGATTATATTAAGTGGGATGCTAATAGACCTATGTCACAAACAGATATTGAAAAAGATATCTGGTACAAGCATATAGAAGCTATTTATGATATTGTTAGAGAATTAAAAATTAAGCATCCTAATGTACTATTTGAAGCCTGTGCATCTGGGGGTGGAAGAATTGATTACGGTATTTTAGGAATATTTGATGATTTTTGGACAAGTGATAATACTGATGCATATGATAGATTGTTTATTCAAGATAGTTATTCATATATTTATCCAATTAAGGCCATGAGAGCTTGGGTAACTGATTGTCCAAATTTCTTGTCTAAAAGAGTTATACCAATGAAGTTTAGATATCATAGTGCAATGATGGGAACATTAGGCGTTGGATGTAATATTTTAAAATTTAATGAAGATGAAATAAAATTATCACAAGAATTAATAAAAGAGTATAAAGAAATAAGGCATATAATCCAAGAAGGAGATTTTTATAGAATAGAAAATACATCAAAAAATAATTATAGTATTTATCAATATAATAAAGATGGTGAAAGTTTATTATTTGTATTCTTACCTCAAAGCTTAATTGGACATAGGGGAACTAATATTAAACTTAGAGGATTAGAAAATAATTCTAAATATATAATAAGAATTAATGGAGAAGAATTGATAAAATCAGGAGATTATTTAATGAATAGAGGTTTGGAAATAAAACTAAGTGGAGATTATGCTAGTGATATTATAAAGATTAATAAAATTTAATTAAGAATTATTTGAAAGTAGATTATTAAATTCTAATTGGACTTATATGTTCTTTAAGTATTTGATAATCTATTTTTATATGTATTATTTTAATAAAATATTTAATAACTATAATGTAAACTTATTAGGTATAAATATTAGATTATATTCTTTAATAAAAAAATGGTAAAATAAAATAAATTTTCACAGTAAAAATACTTGTAAAAAGTTTTCTGATATGGTATCATATAAATATGAAATATGAAAACAATTACAAAAGTAAGTAAAACACATAGGATATTTGGAGGGAGAGAATTATGGGATTATCATTTAAAGAAAAGTATTCTTTTGGTATTGGTGCGCTAGGAAAAGATTTATGTTATGCAATTGTATCTAGTTACTTAATGATCTATTTTACTGATTCAATTGGATTAGCGCCAGCATTTGTAGGAAATTTGTTTTTAGTAGCGAGATTATGGGATGCGGTTAATGATCCAGCAATGGGAATGATTGTTGACAACACAAAGACAAAATGGGGAAAATTTAGACCTTGGATTTTAATAGGTACATTGATAAATGCAGTAATATTAGTTTTCTTATTTAAAAGGCCAGAAGGATTAGAAGGAACTTCACTGTATGCTTATTATTCAGTGATGTATATATTATGGGGAATGACTTATACAATAATGGATATTCCTTATTGGTCAATGTTACCTTCTTTATCTAAGACAAATGAAGAAAGAGCTCAAATATCAGTTATACCAAGAATATTTGCAAGTTGTGCATGGTTAATAATGGGAGCATTTGGACTTTCTATAGTTAATACTTTAGGAAATGGAAATCAAACTAAGGGGTATGGAGCTTTTGCAATAATAATATCAGTAATCTTTGTAATAACTTCTATTATAACTGTTGTAAACGTTAAGGATAGTAGTTGTAATGCAACAGAGATAAACAAAAAAGCAGAAAAAACAGGTCTAAAGAAAGCGTTTAAGCTTATAAAAGAAAATGATCAACTTATGGTATTTATAGGAGTAGTACTTGCTTATAATTTAGTTGCTCAATTATCAGGTGGAATGTCAATTTACTATTTTAAATATGTTGTTGGAAATGAAAATATGTATCAAGTGTTTACCGCATTTGCTGGATTAGCTGAAATATCAGCGCTTATGCTTTTCCCAATGCTTTCAAAGAGAATGAGCAAAAAGGGTGTATTTAGATTAGCATGTTACTTACCAGCAGTAGGTTTAATAATATTATTATTTGCAGGAATTTTTGTACCAGGAAATGCAGCACTTATAGCTTTATCAGGAATTATAGTTAAGTTAGGTTCAGGATTCAGCCTAGGAGCTACAACTGTTATGCTTGCAGATGTAATAGATTATGGTGAAGTAAGATTTGGTTCAAGAAATGAAAGTATAATAGCTTCCTTCCAAACATTATTAGTTAAAACTGCATCAGCTGTATCAGGATGGTTAATAGGTGTTGGATTAACGATAGTAGGATATGTTCCTAATATAACACAAACAGCAGGAACAATATTAGGAATGAGGATACTTATGGTAGCAGTGCCATCAATAATAACATTATTAGGATTCTTTATTTATGTTAAAGGATACAAGTTACATGGTGAATATCAAGAAAAAATAATGGATGAGTTAAATAAGAATAGAGAAGCTGAAGAATGTGTTATTTAATTTATAAGTAATCTATAGTGACATTATAAAAATGACAAATTGAAGTTTTAATTCTCCAATTTGTCATTTTTTATTTTAAGATATGCTATAAAAATAAAAAAATGATATAATATTTTAGTAAAATTTACAGTAAAAAAGGGGAGAGTAAAATGTTTTTAGGCGTTGATTATTATCCAGAGCATTGGAATGAAGATATGTTAGAAGAAGATTTAAATAATATTATAGAGTTAGGGAGTAATGTAATAAGAATAGGTGAATTTGCATGGCATATGATGGAGAGTGAAGAAGGTAAATTTGATTTTTCATATTTTGATCATATAATAAATGAAGCTAAGAAAAAAGGATTAAAGATTATATTTGGTACTCCAACAGCTACAATGCCAGCTTGGCTTGCAAAAAAACATCCAGATGTTTTAGGTGAATTTGAAGATAATACTAAGAGAGTTTTTGGAGGAAGAAGACAATATTGTTTTAATAGTAAAACATATCTTAAATATAGTGAAACAATAATTAGGGAACTTGCAAATCATTTTAAGGAAGAAAAGGCTATAGTAGCTTGGCAAATAGATAATGAACTTGGTCACGAAGGTAGTGATGTATGTTTTTGTAATGAATGTAAAAATGCATTTAGAGATTATTTAAGAAAAAATTATAATAATGATATAAACAAGTTAAATGAAATATGGGGAACTAGATTTTGGTCTCAAACTTATAATGACTTTGATGAAATTCCGGTTCCAGCAAAGACAATAACTACTCACAATCCAAGTTTAAGAATGGAATGGGAAAGATTTAGGAATGTAAGTGTTGAAAATTATGCAAAATTACAAGTAAATATTTTAAAAGAAATATTAGGAGAAGATTCTATTATAATTCATGATTTCTCAGGTGGATACTTTGATAAAAGTTTTGATTTTTCAAAGGTAGCACAACATATAGATGTAGTTGCATATAATAATTATCCAGTATGGGGTGGGCAAAAGGAACCAATTCCACCACATGAAATTGCTTGTGGCTTAGATTTTATGAGAGGGGCTAAAAGACAAAACTTTTGGATTACAGAAGCTATAATGGGTGCTCAAGGACATGATGTTATTGGATATCTTCCAAGACCAAATCAAGCTAAAATGTGGTCATATCAAGCAATGGCTCATGGATGTAATTCTCTTATGTATTTCAGATATAGAGGAGCAACTAAGGGAGCAGAACAATATTGTTATGGAATAATAGATCAGGATAATAGAAAAAGAAGAAAGTTCTATGAAGTTCAAGATTTCTTTAAAGATATGAAAGAAAATGAAGGTGTTATAAATAGTGAAATAAAATCAGAAGTAGCAGTTATTTATGACTATGAATCTATGGCATCATTTAGAATCCAAAGACAAAGTTTTCTAATGGATTATAAAAATGAAGTATATAGATTATACAGACCTTTTTATGAAAATAATATAAATATTGATGTTATTCCATCATATGTAGACTTTAATGAATATAAAGTTCTATTAATACCAACCATGATTGTATTTAAGCCTGAAGTCCAACATAGAATTAAAGAATTTGTTAAAAATGGTGGTAAGGTAGTATTTAGCTTTAGAACTGCAATTAAAGATTACTATAATAACTTAACATTAGGAGAATTAAATCCAAGTTTTTATAATGATTTAATTGGTGGATTTGTTGAAGAAATAGAATCTCTTCAAGAAGGTCAATATGTTAAAGTTAAAGGAATAAATGATTTTAGTGGAGTAGAAGGTAGTGGAACTGTATTTAGAGATATGTTAAAAACTACTACTGCAGAAAGTCTATTTATGTATGATGATGAGTTTTATAATGACTTATCAGCTATAACATTAAATAAGTATGGTGCTGGAGAAGCTTATTATATTGGTACAGGTGTAGATAATAATATTATGAATATAATAGCTAAGAAGATATTATCAGATGCTAATATAGAAGTTATTGAATCAGAACAAGGCATAGAAGTTGTTAAGAGAGTAGTAAATGATGAAGAGTACTATTTTGTTATGAATCACACGGCATTAACAAAAGAGTTTAATGGAATTTCTTTAGCAGCTTATGAAAGCAAAATAATTAAAAAGTAATATTATAAAAGTTAATATTTATAGCCTTATCTAATATTTTATTTAGATAGGGCTATTTTTATATTTATTTTACTATAAAGCTTAAATAATTGATTTATTAATATAATAAGAATATTATTATATTAATAAATTAATTAGAAACAAATTATAGATAATTTCATTTTCTATAGTTATTTTATAAGATGGAGGGAATTTAAATGAAATTAAAAAAGATGATAGTTTGTATAACAAAAAGTGATATAAGAAATTTTTTAAAGTTACAAAATAAAATTAATATAAGTGATATTTTTATTAATGATGATTTAAGATTGCTTGGAAGTGTTAATATATTAGGTATGAACGTAAATATAGAAGCTGAATTAAGCTTTTCAAAAGTTGAATGCAATAATATTTATATAAATATAAAGAGTTTTAAGGTTTTAAAAATGAATATAGTAAATCCAATATCTAAAAAAGTATTTAATTATGTAATTAATGCTTTTACCGATATAGAAGGTGTTACATTTGAAGAAAATGACTTTAAATTAGAAGTTACTACTTTAATAAATAAATACTATAAAGAGCAAAAATTTATTGATTTAAACAAAGTACAAGTTATAGATGTATCAATAGTAGACAAAGAAGTTGAAGTATATTTTGGAGGTATAGACATTGATACTGAAGTTATTAGAAGAGAGTATGGAAAAAATGAAGTTCCTTATGTTGAAGCTGAAATAGTAAGTGATGGAGAATAATAAAAGTAAAGAGTTTTAGGAGAGAAATTTAATGGATACAATAATATACTTAACAAGGCATGGACAAACTCTGTGGAATATAGAAAAAAGATTACAAGGTAGAGGAAACTCTCCATTAACAGAACAAGGAATAGAAAGAGCTAAAGAACTTAGAGATAGAATAAAATATATACATATAGATATTATATATTCAAGTCCTATAGAGAGAGCACTTACTACTGCTAATATAATTAAAGGCGATAAAAGTATTGAAGTAATAACTGATGATGGCCTTATGGAAATGTGTTTTGGTGACTATGAAGGTCAAATAACAGATGAAGTTATGAAAGAAAATCCTGATTGGGATATAAGTCTTATTATGAAAGGAAATACTGAATTAGCAGCACCAAATGGAGAAAACTTAGCAGAAGTTAGAGATAGAGTAGCTAGAACAATGAATAAAATAATTGAAGCAAATAGGGGGAAAACTATTTTAATAGTGGCTCATGGAATAACCTTAAAGGCTATTATGTATTATTTTAAAGATGAAGAGGTAAATTCTGAAGTTATGGGACAAGCAACTTTAACTAAAGTAAATGTAGATAAAAATAATAAATTTCATATAGAATTTAAAAATGATAATAGTCATTTTACAAAAAAAGAGCAAAAGCTAGGATGGTAGATACTAAAGGTTTTGAGGTGAGATAATAAAAATTCCTACAGCAATTTTTACTGTAGGAATTTTTTTGTTATAAGATTTTTAGATAAAATTAAAGATTATCTAGAAGCTTTTCGATAGCCTGCATCAATGGCTTCTTGTTCACTATTGAATTTAACAAGGTATTCAGAATCTGCCATGTTTTCGTAATCTCTTTGACCAGGGCAGTGATAAATTTTTGATTTAGAGTTTCCTCTTATTACAGTTGTTTTATTAGAAGAAGTTGTGTTATTTGAGTTATTATTTGAGCTTGAAGAAGTAGTTGAGCTGTTTGATGAACCAGTTTTATTTACTTCTTCACCGCTAAGGGCACTATTACCAGTTGCATAATCTATTGTAATTCCAGGTTGAACATTATAAACAAATACATTAAATTCAATACCTTCACCATCATCTTCTACAGATTTTGCTTCCATTTGAACACCTTTTGCAACAAGATTATCTCCTTCAAATACAGGAGTTACTCTATATAAAACATGATTATTTGTTTCTTTTACATAGTCAGCCACCATATTTTCATATGGTAACATTAATGTTGCATTAAAGTATCTTGTACCAGTAATTAAATTTCTATCATTTGCATTTTCAGCAGTTAATTGATAACCAATTAAGTGAGATCTATTATAAAGATATTTTCCTTCAACAATATCATATTTTATTGATTGCCAACCACTTGGTTTAACAGAGCTAATAGATTCTCTTTTTTCTGTTGGCATTATATCTTTACCTACATTGGCATATGCAACACCACATCTTCCTAAACTATCTAGTGGACTATATTCTTCAAAAGAAGTAGTTGTTAAATCAGCTTTAGAGAAGTTAGGAACATTATTATTTAATATTATATAGTCTTGACCAGAGTAATCTGGAATATCAGTAGTATTTGAAATATTAATATTAGTATTACTATTGTTATTACTTCCATTTGGATTAGTTAAAGGTACATTATTAGAATTAGAGTTTTCGACTACTTGTCCACTATTATTTATAGAAGAATTATTAGTTGAAGAACAACCAATAAATCCAACTAAGCATAATAAAATCCCTAATGTCATAATTAGTGAGTTTTTTAATTTAAATATATTTTTCATTGCTATATTCTCCTATAAGTTTCTTTTGTTATTTTTTCATGAGATGATCCTTGAAATTCTTCTGTTTTAAGTAGTTCCCATGAGTTAGTGTTTAAATCAATATCAAAATAGAAGTCTGATGGATAAATACGGTTCCACTTATAGACAACTATAGTATTTATATTGTTTATATAATTTTTTACTTCTGTATTTTCTATTAAACAAAAATCATTGTCAGAGCATTCATTTAAAAAGTTTTCACAAACCTTTATATTACCGTCATCAATATCCTTATATAATTTATAAGAGTATTCGTTCATAAAAAGATCTTGATTTTTAACAAGTTCTTTTATATCAGCTCTAAGGACTTTATCTTGACTTTGCCTTCTTTTATTAAACATCATTCCATTTTTATCATCTAAACAAACAATTATATTCATTACTATCCTCCTTTTTATATTCTTTGTAATATTATATCAAAAGATTATATGATTTTGATATAGACTTTTTATTTGGCAGTTGAAAAAAATATGATATAATCTTATTATAATTAGGAGGTGATTAGCATGAAGGTATATAATGCTTTCAGATTTAAATCAGCTTGCTCCTTGCAAGGACTACAACAAAGTCAGCTATGCTTTGTCTGGAGCTTAAATAAATAAAAATAGCTGTAAATTTAATAAAGGTTTTAGAAAAACATAAATGATTTTTAGTATTCTTTGCTTTAATTATTAGTATTTTAAAGTTAAGGAGTAATGAATAATGAAAGAATTTATAAAAAAACAACAATATAATTATATAAAAAGATGTTTAGGCGATTTAAATGGTGCATTTAGAAATTGCGTAGATGGTAACATTATAGAAACTGTAAAGGCGTGTTCCCAAGAAAAGATTTTATCTATTTTTAATGATTTATCAATAGAGCAAAAAGACATACTAGATATTAGTAAAATTACTGATCCGTTGCATATAGAACCTTATTTAAAAGAATTAGATAAGTATGTATATGGGATGGAAAAGATAACAGCAATGGAAATCACTAAAGTTTTTAAGAAGGAGAAAAAGCTAAAGATACCCAATTTAGATAAACTAGATTCTAAACTTGTATATTTAGGTTGGATTGATGAATCAACTAGAAAACTTCTTATTACTTACAAATTAGATGGTAAACTTTTGGGAATGGCTTGTAGACTTCCAAAGACAAATAGCAAAGCAACTAATATATGTACTTTTTGTAATAAGATTGGTTCAGAACAGGAAGTAGCCTTTGTATCACCAATATGTAAGCAAGTAAGGGAAGATGATTATAAGTCATTAGGATTTTATGTATGCTTAGATAGTGATGAATGTAATGAAAGAATAGAATCAGTGGAAAAGCTTGAAAAGATTCTAAAGAGTGTAAATAGAATTAAATAATTATTATAATTTACTAATAAAAATCCTACAGTAAATTTTTGCTGTAGGATTTTTTATTGATATCTACTTTTAAAAGTAAGTTTATTTATATTTAAATTTTAGAGTTTCTTTCTTTAAATGAATATTTTCTTTTTAAAATAGTAGGATTGCTATGGCCTAAAAATAAAGTAACTTTTTTAATTTATTACAAAAATGGTTTATCAAATCTTTTTTCGTAAGCATTATTACGCTTAAGCATCATATCCCAACCGTACTTATCTGTTCCAAGCTTGCATGTTAACCCACAAGGTAAATTTACTGATTTTTAATTTAATGAGAGATGAGAATTAATATATATATTAAAAATAAATTTTGGTATATAATATTATAAAATGATATTCTTAGGATGGGATTAAATAATGTTTGATATTTGTAATATAAAAAATGAGGTTGAATATTGTCTTGATAAACAGGTGAGAAATGAAATTGTTAAGGTTAGAGATACGTGTATTTATAAATTAAAAAATGCAGATATATTATTATTTGGTTCTATAGCAAAGGGAAAATATAAAAATAGTAGTGATATTGATATATTAATATTAGTTAATGATAATAAAAGTATTAGTGAATTAAGAAAATTAAGACATGAACTAGAAGATGATATAGATGATCTGAATTTAAGTAGAAGTGTAGATATTAAATTATATAATAAAGATAGATATATTGAACTAAGTAAGGAAATAAGCTTTGAGCAAGATATAGTAAAAGATTTAATAGATATAAGGTGGTGGAATTATGGTTAAGAGAGATATGTTTTATTTTGCAGATATTGATGAAAAATTTATAGATTCAACAAAAGATAATGAAGGATTAGAAGATGGTGTATTAGTTCATTGTCAACAATGTATTGAAAAAAACTTAAAAGCTATTATTCAAAAAAAATATGGAGTAATATCAAGAGAGCATAATCTTGTAAAACTATTAGAAGTATTATATTTACAAGATTATCCTGAATTAAAAAAGTATAAAAGTTTGTGTAGAGACTTAAAAGATTTTTATTTCAGTAGAAGATATGCTAGTGATGATTATGAAATTTTGACACATGAAGAATATATTGATTATATTAATAATTTTTATGAACTATTAAATGAACTTAAGAAAATTAGAAGTGAATTTGAATAAATTATATGAAAAAATGCCTAATGACATGATAAAAATGTTATTAGGTATTTTTTATTTTAGGTCTAGTTTTATATTTTTTGAGCCCAATTATTTATCCCGAAATATAAAATAAATTGGATATTTGTGTTAGAATAAATTAAGAAAATTTATATATAAGACAGGAGATGTATTATGGTAAAGTGGGGAATTATAGGTCCAGGTGCAATAGCAAATGCTTTTGCAAAAGAAGTAAATAACTCTCAAGGAGGAAATGTTATTGCTTTATTTGGAAGAAATGAAGAAAGAGCTAAGAACTTCTCAGAGAAATATAATATAGAAAAATATTATAGTGATATAAATAAATTTTTAAGTGATGATAATATAGATGCTGTATATATAGCTACTCCACATAATTACCATATGGAGTATGCCATAAAATGTATTAAGGCAAAGAAGCATATATTATGTGAAAAACCATTTTCATATAATTATAAAACTAGTAAAGAAGTTTTAGATTTAGCAAAAGAAAATAATGTATTTATAATGGAAGCATTATGGACTTTATTTTTGCCAGCAATAAATAAGGCAAAAACTTGGGTTAAAGAAAATAAAATAGGAAAAGTTAAATTAATTACAGCAAATTTTGGATTTAAAAGTGAAGAGGATGTTAATTCAAGATTATATAATGCAAATTTAGCTGGAGGAGCTTTGTTAGATGTAGGGATATATCCAATATTATTTTCAAATTTTATAATGAATGATATTCCAAAGGAAATAAAAGCAACTGCAACAATGACTAGAACAGGTGTAGATGAAACTGATGTTATTGATTTAAAATATAAAGATGGAGCATTAGCATCAGTAACATGTTCTATTGCAGCTGAAACAGATAATACGGCTGTTATATATGGAGAAAAGGGTAAAATAGTAATACCAACTTTTTGGATGGCAAAGGAAGCTTATTTATATAGTTATGAAAATGAAGAAAAATTTGAAGATAAATATAATGAAGCTGGATATAAATATGAGATTATAGAAGCTAATAATTGTATAGTTAATAATGCTTTAGAAAGTGATATAGCATCACATGATGTAACTTTATATTTAGCAAGAATAATGGATGAAATTAGAGAACAAATAGGATTAGTATATCCTTTTGAATAAATCTATTTACTAATTAGTATGATAGTGTAAAGTTTCGTATGAAAAAATAGCCTATGGCTAATTTTTAATAAAAAT
>UQQU01000016.1 GCA_900543325.1 uncultured Clostridium sp.
TTCTTAATTTAAAATAATCCCTTAATAATTTTAATAATTCTATTAATTTCTTCATCACTCATCTTAGTATCAGAAGGTAAACATATTCCTCTATTAAAAATATCTTCTCCAACACTAATTTCTTCATTATCATTATCCTTAAAGAAATCATACTTTTCATAGAAAGGCTGCATATTCATTGGTTTCCATATATGTCTTGATTCTATATTTTCCTTTTCTAACCCTAAAATAATATCAAGTGGTTTAACCTTTGATTCAGGACTTAATATTCCTATACTTAACCAATAATTTGGTTCACCATATTCACATATCTTAGCCATTTCTATATCTTTAATATCCTTAAATGCTTCTTTATATTTTTCATATATATATTTCTTTTTAGCTATTCTTTCATCTAAGACTCTAAGTTGCCCTCTTCCAATTCCTGCAACAATATTACTCATTCTATAGTTATATCCTAGTTCTGTATGATGATAATATCTCTTATTATCTCTAGCTTGAGTTGCCCAAAATTTTGACTTCTTTATTCCTTCTTCATCATTAGAAACAAGCATTCCGCCACCAGAGGTAGTTATGATCTTATTACCATTAAAAGAATAAATTCCATACTTACCTATTGTTCCAGTTTGTTTTCCTTTATAAGTTGCTCCTAGGGATTCTGCTGCATCTTCTATTACTGGCACATTATATGAATTACATATAGCCATAATTTCATCCATATTAGCTGATTGTCCATAAAGATGAACTACTATTACTGCCTTTGGTAGCTTTCCTTTTGCTGAGTAAACTTCAAAGGCCTTTCTTAATGCTACTGGAGACATATTTAAGCTTTCATATTCTGAATCTATAAATACTGGTTCTGCTCCTTCATAAATTATTGGATTACAGCTAGCTGCAAAAGTTAATGATGAGCAAAAAACTATATCTCCAGGCTTTATACCTAAAAGCTTAATAGCTAAATGTATTGCTGAAGTTCCTGAAGATAATGCTGATGCATACTTTATTCCTACATATTCAGCAACTTCTTTTTCAAAGTTATTTACATTAGGTCCAAGTGGGGCTATCCAGTTTGTATCAAAAGCCTCTTTTACAAAAACTTCCTCTAACTCTCCCATATGTGGTGATGCTAAATATATTCTCTTGTTTTTTTCCTTAACTTCTTCCTTTAACTCTTCTAACACTTCCTTATTTTTTAATGCTTCCATTATTATTCCCCCCTATAGTAATTGCTGCTTCTTCTAATGCTCTTTTGTTGTTATAAAACTCTGGTGAATTATATGTTGGAACTATTTCCTTTAATTTATCCTTTAGCATATTTTTATTTCCTATCTTTGCAACAAATAATAAGTCATCTATTTGTTTTATTATTTTATTTAGAGGTATCGTTTCTGGCTTGTCTATAAATATCTTATTATGTGCTGTTTTAGTTAAATTATCATTGTTCATTAATAATTCTTCATATAATTTTTCTCCTGGTCTAAGGCCTGTTATTTCTATTTTTATATCACTATTTGGAGTATATCCTGAAAGTCTAATTAAGTTTTCTGCTAAATCATAAATTTTAACTGGTTTACCCATATCTAAAACAAATATTTCTCCACCTTTTGCATATGCACCAGCTTGAAGTACAAGTTGAGCTGCTTCTGGAATAAGCATGAAATATCTAGTTATATCTTTATGAGTTAAAGTTAGTGGTCCTCCATTTTTAATTTGTCTTTTAAATAATGGAATTACGGAACCATTACTTCCTAATACATTACCAAATCTAACTGCAACAAATTCTGTTTTATTTCCTCTTTCATTGTTAACAGCTTGAACTATCATTTCACATAGTCTCTTTGTTGCACCCATTACATTAGTTGGATTTACTGCCTTATCCGTTGAAATTAAAACAAATTTTTCTACTTTATATTGGCTAGCAAGTTGTGCCATATTTAATGTACCTATTACATTATTTTTTATTGCTTCAGATGGATTATCTTCCATTAAAGGTACATGCTTATGTGCTGCTGCATGAAAAATTATATTGGGCTTATATGCACTTATTATTTGACCTAACCTTGCCTTGTCTCTTACTGATGCAATTATTACTTTTTTATTTAAATTTGGTTCATTGTATGATAATTCATTTTGCAAGTCATATGCGTTATTTTCATATATATCTAATATTAAAAGTAACTTTGGATTAAATTTAGCAATTTGCCTACATAGTTCTGATCCTATTGAACCTCCACCACCAGTTACTAAAACGATTTTGTTATTTATATATTTCTCTATACCTGACTTATCTAATTTAACCTCTTCTCTACCAATTAAATCTCTTAAATCTACATCCCTCATTTTATTAACTGATATTCCTTCTTCTAAAAGTTGATAATATCCTGGTATAACTTTGACTTTTGCTGTAGTTTTGCTACATATATCTAATATTTTAGATTTTGCTTCTCCATCTATCTTTGCTATTGCAAATAATATTTGATCTATATTTTCTCTTTCTACTATTTCAACTATGTTATCTCTATTTCCTAATACTTTAACTCCATTTAAAAGGGTATTTAGTTTTGCTTTATTATCATCTATAATTCCTATAATGTTATAATCATTACTTTTTTCTTTTCTTATTTCGCTTATTATTGTTGAAGCACAATCTCCTGCCCCTATAATTAGAATATTGTATTTACCATCAGTCCTATCAGCTAAAGAATACGTTACAATTCTAGTTAAAACTCTTAATGAAAGCCTAACCCCTGTAAGTGCTACCATTATTAATATTCCAGCTAAAATATTACTTAGTACTGACATTGTATTTGGTATAATTAATGTTATCCATGTAACTACTATACATGCTGATATAGATGCTACTATTGTTTGTGTAAATTCATATGCACCTGCATTAACCCAAATGCAACTATACATATTATTTACTTTTAATAAGAATACATAAGTAATTATTGCTATTCCTATATTTATCCATATCCCTGTAGTTAAATTAATATCCTCTATATTTAATAGAGCTAATGTAGCGTAAACCAACATTATTATTGATATATCAACTAATAGTAATATTATATTTTTTTTTCTTCTGCTTAGATTTAATACTCTTAAATCTTGCACATTTATTCCCCCTCATAATTATTATTTAATTATGTAGCTTATTTATTACCCTTTACTCAACCACTTTACTACATTTTTACCATTTATTATCATATAAATTATATATTTACATCTTTTGTCAGTAAATAACCTATTGGTTCTATACTGTTAATCATACTTTTTATTACTTCATTAATTAATTCTTTTAATAATCACATTAGTAAACTATGGTAGTATTAAATACTAATTCTTACGGATTATTTTTTGTTCTTTGTAAACATTCTCTTATTTATTTAGATTACTCTTTAAATATAAAGTTAAATAAGTAACCTTATGCCCCTTAATTTTTTTGTAAATCCCCTGAATTTTTAATCATAATATTTTTTTATATTTTTCTAATGATTTTAAATCTCTCCTTCTATTTTTTATTCTTTTACTAAATTATTTTTCTTTTTCACCTTTTATAAATACTACTTTAGAATTACTTTGTGTAGTTACTACTTTTAAATTATTATTCCTACTACTACAGAATAATTTTTTGTAATTTAATGTAATTATGTATAGACTTTTACATTTTTTGAATGTATAATTTTAATAGAAATTTATTTTAATTGTGAAAAGGGGGATTAAATGAAGATTTCCATATTATGCAAGTATTCGGTAATCCACGAAGGAATTAAATCAATATTAAAAGAGAAATATCCAAGTATCACCTCTTTTACTTCTATTGAGGATTGTTTTAAAGCATTAGATAATTCTGATAGTGATCTTATAAATGATACTGAAGATACTATTTTAATTGTTACTTTATTTAAAGAGGATTTAAGATCAATCGATAATATCCTGTCTATTAAAGATAATTATTCTAAGCTTAAATTATTAATTGTTGATTTTAATGAAAGTAAGGACATGTTCTTTAAGGTGTCAAAATTAAATATTGATGGATATATGCTTGGAACATTTGCTCAAGAGGATATTAATTATGCTCTTCATAAAATTTCCAATGGAAACAAGTTTTATGATAGAGAGTTATTATATAGATTAGTAGAAGATGAACCTGCTGCAACTATTACTGGTAAAAACAACTTAGGAAGTCCTTTAACTAGAAGGGAATTAGAGATTCTTTCTCAATTATCTAATGGATTAAGCAATTTTGAAATTTCTAAAAATCTTAACATAAGTGAAAATACTGTTAAGAAACATATTAGTAATATATTTATAAAGATAAATGTTAAAGATAGAACTCAAGCTTTAATTTATGCTTATGAAACTGGATTAATAGCTAAACCTTTATTTTTGTAATATTAAAAGCTACCCATTTGAACAGCCCCCTCTTTACTTAACAGTGTGCTGTTCAAATAGATAGCTTTTTAATTCTAAAATAGGAATGTATCAATTAAGTTTTTAATATAATTGATACATTCCCTATTACTTTTTAATCAATATCTCTATTAACTTTAAACCATATTATACCTATACTTTTTTAAGTTAGATATATTGCTTTTTTTACCTATATATATTTTATCTTTTGATTCTATAATATATATTCCATTTAATTTATCAATAACTACCTCTTTATTATCAGTAAATACTATATTATTTTTTGAATCAATAGCATCTATTTGTACACTACCTATATTTCCACTTTCATCTTTTTCTCTATATCTATCTAACGCTTCCCAAGTGCCTATATCATCCCATCCAATATCACATGGCACAACAAAAATATTATTATCCTTTTCCAGTATTCCATAATCTATTGAAATTTTATCTGTATATTGATAATTTTTATTTATTATGTCTTGCATAAATTCTTCTTTTACTGTTTCGATATTATTAAGTGCTTCATAAGTATTAGGTAAATACTCTTTAATCTTTTCAATTATATATGAAACCTTCCACATAAATATTCCTGAATTCCATAAATACTCCCCAGATTTATAATATTCATCTGCTAATTTTTTATTAGGTTTCTCAACAAATTTTTTTACTTTAACTAAATTATTCTCTGTTACTTCTTTATCATTAACTTTAATATATCCATATCCTACTTCCGCTCTAGTAGGCTTAATACCAAATGTAATAATTCCCTCATTATTTGAATCTAAAAATTTATCATATTGGTTTATTAACTTTCTAAATTTATCCTCTTGATTAATTAGATGATCTGATGGTAATACTATCACGCTACTATTTCTATAATATCTGTTTATTAACATTGATGATAAAGCTATGCTTGGTGCTGTATTTCTTCCTTCTGGCTCAACTATTATATTTCTTTCTGATAGCTCTGGTAATTGCTCTTTTACTAATGAAACATACCTTTCTCCTGTAGAAATAAATATCCTTTCCATTGGAATTATTCCTAAAAGTCGTTTTACTGTCATTTGTATCATTGTATCTTTTCCTATTAGATTTAAAAACTGTTTTGGTCTTTCTTCAGTTGAGAGTGGCCAAAATCTAGTACCTACCCCCCCAGCCATTATTAATGCACATATCATTTTATTCACTCCCCTTTTGTTTAAACTGCATTTTTATCACCAAATAATACAAAAAATGTTTTTAATATGAGCTTTATATCTATTAATAAATTTCTTTCTCTAACATATTTAATATCTAATTTCATCCACTCATAAAAGTCTATATTATTTCTTCCACTTACTTGCCAATAACATGTTAATCCTGGTTTAACACTTAATCTTTCATGCATCCAATCATCAAACTCATCTACCTCCTTTGGTAAACTTGGCCTTGGTCCTACTAGACTCATTTCTCCTTTTATAACATTAATTAATTGAGGTAATTCATCAATGGAAGTCTTTCTAATGAATTTTCCAATTTTAGTTATTCTAGGATCATTCTTCATTTTAAACATTGGTCCTGACATTTCATTTTTTTCAATCAATTCACTTTTTAATTCTTCAGCATTTTGAACCATGGATCTAAATTTATACATTTTAAAATGCTTACCATTAATACCAACCCTAGTTTGTACAAATATAATAGGTCCCTTCGATTCGAGTTTTATAGCTATTGCTACTACTAATAATATTGGACTTATTAAAGTTAATCCTATTATTGCTCCAAAAAAATCCATAATCCTTTTTGTAAATTCATATATCCTATGTGTTTTTCTTATTTCAACACTACTCTCAATGACCCTCTCAACTTTTTCCAACTATACCCACCTCTTATTTATAAAACTCTTTAAACTTACCCACTATATAATCTATACATTCATTTGTAATTCCTGGCCATAATCCAATCCAAAAAGTTCTATTCATAACAAAATCAGTATTTTTTAATTCACCTACTACTCTATATCTATAATCATTTTCAGTGAACGCTGGTTGCTTTATTAAATTTCCAGCAAATAACAATCTAGTTCCTATCTTATTTTTTTCTAGATATTCTATTAAGGTATTTCTATCATATTTATTGTTTTCTCTAATAGTTATTGTAAATCCAAACCAGCTTGGATCACTTTTTTCTGTTGCTTTTGGTAGGATTAAATATTCTTCTAAATCTTTTAATCCATCGTATATCTTTTTATAATTCTCTTTTCTTTTTTCTATAAATTTAGGTAACTTATTCAATTGAGATAATCCTATTGCCGCTTGCATATCTGATACCTTTAAATTGTAACCAAGATGTGAATATACATATTTATGGTCATAACCTTGTGGTAAATCACCATGTTTTTGTGTAAATCTATGTTTACAAATATTATCTTTTCCTGGAGGGCATATGCAATCTCTTCCCCAATCTCTTATAGACTTTATAATATTAAATAATAATGGATCATTTGTTGCTACTGCTCCACCTTCTCCCATTGTTATATGATGTGCTGGATAAAAGCTATAAGTAGAAATATGACCAAATGTACCTGTATACCTACCATCATATTTTGATCCTAATGAATCACAATTATCTTCTATAACCCATAAATTATACCTCTTTGCTATTTCCATTACTTTGTCTAGGTTAAATGGATTCCCTAATGTATGTGCCATAAAAATTGCTTTTGTTTTTTCTGAAATAGCCCTTTCTATAGCTTGTTCATCAAAGTCATAGTTTTCTAAGTTTATATCAATAAATACAGGGACTAATCCATTCTGAATAATTGGTGCAACAGTTGTTGGAAATCCAGCTGCTACTGTTATTACTTCATCACCTTCTTTTAATTTCCTATTACCTAATTTATGTGATGTTAATGCAGTCATTGCTACTAAATTAGCTGATGACCCTGAATTTACTAAAGCACAATACTTAAGTCCTATAAACTTTGAAAACTCCTTTTCAAATTTATCAGCATATCTTCCAGCTGTAAGCCACATATCTAACGATGCGTCAACTATATTTGCTAAATCACTAGAATCAACTACCTTTCCAGAAGGTGGTATATAAGATACTCCTGGAATGATTATTGAACTTCCCTGTTTTCCTTCAAAGTACTTTCTTGATAACTTTATTATTTCTTCTCTTAAATTCTCCACTATTTAATCCCCCATAATATTTTTTTATGCTTAGCCACTGAAATATATTCTTCAATTTGTTTTATTGTTAATTGTTTCATATCTATGCTAGTAACTTCAAAGTAATTTCTATAAAATTCTTCATACCAACTTATAGTTTTACTAACAGCAGTTTCTACATCATAAACTGGTCTCCATTTTAATTTTGACTTTGCATTACTTATATCAAGTTTTAATAAATTTGCTTCATGTGGTTGAACAGACTTATCTATTTCATAATTACCCTTTCCCCAATTGCTAATTGATAAATCTAATAGTTCTTTTACACTTAATATATCTGTATCATTAGGACCAAAATTCCATCCACAAGCATACTCGCTTTTTCCTTCTAATAATAATGCTCCTAGCCATAAATAACCTGTTAGTGGCTCTAAAACAAATTGCCAAGGCCTCGTTGCAAATGGGTTTCTTATTAATAATAATTTACCCTCTGCTGTTGCCCTAACAAAATCAGGAATTAATCTATCTTCTGCCCAATCTCCGCCACCAATTACATTTCCTGCCCTTGCCGTTGCTACTTTAACTCCTAAATCATTAAAAAATGAATTTCTATATGAAGCTGTTAAAAGCTCAACACATCCTTTACTTGAACTATAAGGATCATACCCCCCCATAGGATCACTTTCTCTATATCCATATGACCATTCCTTATTTTCATAACATTTATCTGTTGTTATAGTTACTATTGATTTTACAGATTTACACTTTCTAGCTGCTTCATAAACATTTAAAGTTCCTATAACATTAGTTTCATATGTCATTTTAGGCTCTTTATAGGAAATCCTTACTAAAGGTTGAGCTGCTAGATGAAATATTATATCTGGATTAAAATTATTCATAACTTGTGATAAGTAATCTAAATCTCTAATATCACCAATAACACTTTTTATTTCCTTTTCAATTTCACATATTCTAAAAAAGCTTGGTTCAGTATTTGGTTCTAATGAATATCCTAATACCTCAGCCCCTAACTTTTTCAAAAACAAACTTAACCAGCCTCCCTTAAATCCGGTATGCCCAGTTAAAAACACCTTTTTTCCCTCATATATATTATTAAAACATTCTCCCATTTTTCCACCACATAACCCTTTTATTATTTATTGTTAATCAAAAAATTCTATCTCTTCAATCTTTTTAAAACTTCTATCTCTTTCTGAAACTATAGGATTATCAATACACCAATTCATACCAAAACTATCATATCTAACTCCACAATCATTTTCCTTAGAGTATACAGTTGAAACATTATATATCATGATAGTATTATCCTCTAATGATTTGAAACCATGAGCACAGCCTTTAGGTATAAATAATATATTTCCTTTTTCAGCTGAAAGCTCTAATGCTTGAAACTTTTTAAAGGTACTAGATGACTTTCTTAAATCTAAAATAACATCTAATACTTTACCATTTGCAACATATACTAATTTATCATGTGCAAACTTATTAGTTTGAAAATGCATCCCTCTTATTACATCTTTATTTGAAATTGAATAATATGATTCTTTTATTTCAAAATTAATATTATTTTCAATAAAGATATCATTATTAAATACTTTTAAAAATTCACCACGATTATCCTTAAATAAATTACTTTTTATTAAATACAAATCATTAATTTCTAATTCTTGAAACTCCATCTTTCCCCCACATATCTATATCATAGTTAATTCCTTTTTCTTCATCCATGGTGCATTACCTGAGTTCCATAATTCTTCAAGCTCTTTTTTATCTCTTAATGTATCCATTGCTTTCCAAAATCCTTGATGCTTATATGCATATAAGTTTCCCTCTTGGGCTAATGTTTCTAATGGTTCTCTCTCCCAGATTGTACTATCACCCTTTATATAATTAAATATTTCTGGTTCACATACAAAGAATCCACCATTAATCCATCCACCATCACCAGAGGGTTTTTCTATAAATGTTTCTATTCTATCATCATCATTTAGTCCTAATGCTCCAAATCTTCCTGTAGGTTGAACCGATGTAAGTGTTACTAATCCATTATGTCCCTCATGATATTTTAAAAGTTCACTTAAATTTACATCAGAAACTCCATCTCCATATGTTAATAAGAACCTTTCATCACCTATATAATTTTTAATTCTTTTTATTCTTCCTCCAGTCATAGTACTCAATCCTGTATCTACTAATGTAATCCTCCATGGCTCACAATAATTTTTATGAATTTCTAATTCGCCACTTTGTAAATCTACGGTTACATCACACATATACTTTGAATAATTCACAAAATAATCTTTTATTATATTTCCTTTATAGCCACAACATACTACAAATTCATTAAATCCATAACTTGAATATATTTTCATTATGTGCCAAAGCATCGGCTTTCCACCAATCTCCACCATTGGCTTTGGTCTAATATCTGTTTCTTCACTTAATCTGGTTCCAAATCCGCCTGCCAATATTACAACCTTCATCATATATCCCCCACTTTTATTAATATTTACCATATAGCTGTATTATTAATTTATTGTATATATCATTAGTATCTACTTTAATTAATCTCTATTTTTTATATTTGCAAATTTATATTATAAACTTTTGAATTAAAGTATCTTCGAGACTTTTCTAATATTTTTTTAATAAACTTAGCTACTAATAATATAAATATATTTATATTAGGCTTATTAAAATCACACATTTTAAAAACATTTTCTTTGTTAATATTACATTTTACAGCTAAAAAACTGCTTCCATCTAAATAAGTATTTAATTTTCTTATAATATAATTTTTGCTTAATAAACTATAAAACGGTCTTATTAATATAAATCTTTTATTAGATATATATTTGTATAAATAATATTCATATACCGCTTCATTTTCCCATATTTCTGTTTTCATACTTTGATTATTTGCCCATCTATATACATATAATTCACAATTTAATCTATAAGTATTAAAGTAATAGGCAAATTTTGAAACAAAAAAATAATCCTCAATATATGAAGAACTTATATTAAATCCACCTATTTCTATTGCCTTCTCCCTATCAAATATAGCTCCTAAAAACAATGTATTAAAATCGTAATTATAGTCTTTATAATTACTAAATATTATATTCTTTTCATTACACTCTACTTTAGATGTAAAGTCATTAATTTTAAATTCTGGATCACCCTTTTGAAATACACAATGATGTCTACATCCTAGATAATTTATTTTTTTATTATTTTTTATTATCTTAGTCATTGTTTCTAAGTAGTTTTCTGCCACTGCATCATCATCATGAACCATGCATACCCACTTACTTCTTGCAAGCTCAAGACATCTATTCCAATTTGCATACATTCCTATATTTTTTTCATTTTTATAATATAATATTTTACTACTATTAAATTCTCTTATAACTTCTTCTGTCTTAGTTATTTCATTAAATGTATCATCATTATCTACAACTAATATTTCATAATCATCAAAATTCTTTTGCTTCAAAATACTAGTAATTGTTTCTTTTAATGTATATTCTCTCTTAAAGGTAGGTATCATTAAAGTAATAAATGGCTCCTTTTCTGTAACTTCTCCAAATACAAGCTTTGATTTAACATCTTTATATTTCTTAAAATTATCTTCCTTTGAAAAAAAATCTCTTTTTCTAAGTATATCTATTTCTTTTTCATCTAACACCTTAATCCCTCCTTATTTCACCTTTTTAATAATAAATCATCTTTGTTTATTTCCTTATGAAATTCCTCCAAATTGTTTATTATTTCTTTTTCAGATAAAACAAATTTCTCCTTATTCATAAGGCTATTTATTGTTTTTTCATCAAATCTATATTTTATTACATTTGCAGGATTTCCACCTACTATTGCATATGGTGGTATATCTTTTACTACAACACTTCCTGTTGCAATTACCGCCCCTTGTCCAATAGTTACTCCTGATAATATTGTTGCATCCATACCAATCCATACATCATCTTCAATAACTATTTTTCCATTTGAATAAACATCCTCATTTATATCAGCATTACATAGCATTACATTAAAAGGATAAGTAGTTAATCTTTTATACCTATGATTTCCACCAAGAATAAACTTAACACCATGGGCAATAGATACAAAATTCCCTATTTCTAAGCCCTCCCCCTCTGTATTCCATTCATATGTATTTATGACTCCATATGAGTTATTCCCTACTTTTATTTTATTAATATCTAAAATATAGTTTATTTCAGTTTTATTATGACTATTAATTTCTCTCCATCTTTTCTTTAATTTACGCAATTTAATCTTATATTTTATTCTTGATAACATTATCTTCCCCCGTTCCCCATATGGATTCAAAATTTTTAACAAGTAAGAGCATAGTATTTCAATTTATAACTATGCTCTTATAAAACTTCTTATCTTAATTTACAATTTAACTTCTGTTCCCCCACTAATTGGACTACTTAATATATTTGCATTAGTATATACAGTTCCGCTTGAAATTTGTACTGCACTTCCAGATGCACTTATATCATTTTCAATCAATACAGTCTTAGTTGCACTTACTCCATAAACACCATTTGCTGAAGTTCTTACAATATTATCTTTAACATATAAACTATTAATAGTTCCACTAGGATAAATTGCTCCTCTAGATGTAGTATTAACAAAGTTATCCTCTATTTCAACTAAATCCATACCATTCGCTTCAATATAAATCCCTATACCTGCTATATTTTTAATTGTGTTATTTTTTATTTGCAATATATCATAATACCCTTTAACAGATATTCCCTTATTAGGATTTCCATTTATTATAGAATTATCTTCAATAACTAACTTTTGAGCTGGATAGTCTTTAATATTATGGAATATATACATTGCAGCTGCAGTTGCTGAACCATTATATATTTTATTTCCGCGTATAGTTACATTTCTATGAGTTTGATAATAATTAGTTGAGGCATGTGTGTTATAGTAATGTGAAATAGCACATCCACATTTATCACCTAGCTTAAATACATTATTTTCAATTGTTACATTATCATAGTTACATAACTCTAATGGATTACCGACAAAATCGTCAGCAACTTCATATACATTGTTTAAAATATACAAATTGTCTCCATTTGGAAGTCTTTGTGCAAATTTAGTTGCTCCACCTTTTATATAATTATTAGTAAACCAATAATTATATACACCATTTTGAGTTGTTGATGTTTGCCAACAATTTAAAAATTGACATCTATTAACTGTTACGAATTTAGTAAAAACCTTACCAGTCGTATCTTGAGTGCTTTCATTTCCAACAACTAAACAAGCATCCCTCATATTTTTAAATATGCATCCTTCGAATAAATAATTTTCTCCACCATGAACTTCAATTCCATAATCTCCATTTACTATACCAGATAGATTAGTTTGAGCCCCAGAAATTACCATGTCAATAAATTTTATATTATTGCAATTTCTTATAAATCCAAATCTACCGGAGTGCAATTTTATAATTCCACCACCATTTATTCCTTTAAAAGTTATATTATTTTTATTATCTAGGGTGTATGCCCTAGTTCCATCAAATTTATATAGTTTATCAAATAAAATTGTTCCTCCACCTTTTGAATCTACATAAGCAACTGCATTTTCAAAAGCCACTGAATTGTTATTTACTGTAGTTGAGCCATAACTGCTAAAATTAATAACTAATTCAGCATTATTGCTTGATACACTTCCTCCACTGCCTGGAGTAGAATCTTTAAGAATCTCTATCTCATCCTCAGTTTTTGTTAATCTAGTTTCTGCACTTGTTACTCTTGAAACTAGGCTATCTAATGTTGATTCCATACTTGGAATTTTATTTATATTATTAATTTCCTCTTCTGTTAAATCTGAACTACCAGTTCCTCCAGCTTCTTCTAATAGCTTAATTGTTAATTCACCTTTAACTTCATTAGACATTTCAATAATAGTCTTTCCTTCAAATATTTTGCTAGTTACTCCTGTTATATTGCTTTCAACAACTTTGCTTAATTGTGTTCCATCTGTTCCTATTCTTTTTATTAATTTATTGCCTATTATTTCATCATAAATATCACTGTTTATACTTCTTAGTGAGTCTTCTAGTTGTATTGTTCTTTCATCATACTCACAAATATAAACATCTGTTGGAACTGAATCATATCCTAAATATATTTCCATATATTTAGCTTTTGGTTCCTTTACTGTAAATACAGTAGAATCAACTGGATAATAATCAGTAGTACTTGTCTTTCCATATCCAGTAAAAGGAATTTCTGACTCATTCATTGTTTTATAAAAATCTACGCAAAATCTATTCTTATTAGTTGCATTTGCATAATAAGTTTTTCCTAAAGTGCATGGGATTCTATTGGACATATACGCAACAGAAACATTTTCATTTTTATATAGACCTTGTCCATTCCACCAGGGAGAATTATAATAATATTTGTTCCATAGACCATTAAATAGATTCTCTCCTTTGCTACTTATAGTCAATAGATTTCCTTCTGCTTGTCCAACACTAGTTTTATTAATAGTTTTTCCTTTTATATTAATCTTTTCAGATTCTGATTCTTTACCAGAGTTAATTACTATAGTTTCACCAGTATATTCAATTTCTTTTTTTTCTTCATTACAGCAATCTTCAAACTGTGATACAGCGCTTCTTAAGCTATTTAAATTATCTTGTACTTCTGCAAAATTATCTTTTAGATTATTTTCATCAGTTTGTAATTTGCGTATATTTTCCTGTAACGTTGGGATCTTATTTATATTTTCTATTTGCTTATCAGTTAAACCATTAGAAATGGTTGATAAAACTATCTTACCTGAAATATTGCTATCCTCTACTTCATTATTTAAATTTATTATCATTTCAGGGATATTAACGCTTCCTTTTATAGTTTCACTATTAGCATTATCATTCTTCATTTTATGTCACCTTTTTTTATAATTTTTCATTATATTTGTATATTACGTTTAATCAATAAAAAGGTTACATTTTTAAACTACATTGCTGTAAAATTTATTAATAGTATAAAGGCCTTTTATCTTTTACTCTATTAACTATTACACCTATAATCTTAGCTCCAATCTTATCGAAACCTCTCTTCAACTCCATTAAATCATTTTTTTCTGTAGATTCAGATCTTACAACTATAATAGTTCCATCAACATTTATACTTAAATTTTTAGCATCTGATACAGTATCTAATGGTGGTGAATCTATAATAATATAATCATACTCATTCCTTAATTGATCTAATAGATTTTTAAACTTATCACTAGAAAGTATTTCACATGGATTAGGTACACTTTTTCCTGCAGTAATAATATCAGCTCTATCCGAATACTTCTTAATTAAACCTTTATCACTTTTCATGTTTGCTAAAAAATCTGTTAATCCATATTCATTACTTATTTCAAAAATCTTATGAATGTTAGGCTTCCTTAAATCACAATCTATAAGCAAAACTTTATTATTATCATATGAAAATGTCATGGCTAAATTTGCTGCCACAGTAGATTTTCCATCACCTTTTGAAACTGAAGTTACTAATAATACTTTTTTTTCACTATCCACTGATAAATATTTAATATTTGTTCTTATTAATCTTATATTTTCTGCATATCTGCCTTCAGGTGCTTTTTCACTGTATAGCATTTATTTTTTCCTCCTCTAGCTTTAATCTCTTTTTTCATAGTTTTTTCGGTATACTCTGGCAGCTCACCAATTACAATTAACCCTTCTATGGATTCAATATCATTGATATTGCTAATTTTATTGTTTAATAATTCAATTAAAATTACAGTGGCTATACTTATTACAAATGTTACTAAAACTGCCATTAAAACGATTTTATTTATTCCACTTGGAAGTGGTGTTTCTGGAACTATAGGTGTCGTAATAACATTAATTGATCCATCTGGTATAATATCTTCTGATTTTTCTGTTAGATTCTTTATTATGCTATCCAATATAGTTTTAGCTTCATTTTTATTCTCGGAAATATATGATAACGTTATTATCTGCGTTCTTTCCTTTGCATCTACAGTTAAGTTACTTAAAATTTCATCTGCTGATATTTTTACTCTTGTATCGCTAATGACGTCCTCAATTAAATCTCTTGACTGGATTATTTCACTATATGTTGCCAATAAGCTTTGATACATTGAAATATCATTATAATTATAATTTGTCTTCTCATCAGAAAGCTGACCACTAATTAGAATCTTCGCATCTGATTGATATTCTGGTACTATAATTCTGATCGCTAGATATGCCGATAACATAGTTATAGTTGAAATAAATATAATTATGTATATCCAACACTTTTTTAGTCTCTTAATGATATCTTTGATTGTTATTACCCTCATGTTCATTCATATATCCTCCCTATAATAATATAGTTAATTATATACTTTTTTACTATATATTGTAATTATTTTTTTGTAGTAATACTTTTTTCATACTTAGTATTACTTATATAATTATTTGCTTATTACTATTAATATTTAAACTTAAAGAAGAATTAAGTTTATTGTATTTTTTTTACATATAAGTTAAAATATACTTATTGCGTCTACTTATCTTAAAGGAGGTAAAATATGATTAGAAAATTTTCTAAGTTTAAATTTATCACTATATTATTAGCCGTTGTATTAGTTACTCTATACATTTATATAGTGAAATCTATAATTTCTTTTAAAACGAGTAATAATACTATTACAAATTCTGATTATAAATTAGTTGAAGAGCCGCTTACTACTCACCCTAGATTATTTGTAAATAATGATGATATAAGTAATATTAAAGAGCGACTTAGTAATACTTATAATTCACTTGCTTGGGATTCTATTAATGAATATGCAGAAAAATCTTTAGAAAATCAAACTTTAAGTAACCAACTACTAATTGTTCAATCTAATGCACTTAAGTATTTATTATATGGAGATACTTCTAATGGAAACACCGCCATAAAATACTATTCAATACTCTCTTCGTATTTAGAAACCTTAAATACAGTTATAAAAAATGATTCTTATAAGTTAGCTAACACAGCTGGTGAAGCTATGGTAACAGGAGCTATGGTTTATGATTGGTGCTATGATTTGTTATCTAATGATGAAAAGCTTCAATATATAAGTTTATTTAAGACACTAGCTTCTTTCCTTGAAATAGGATATCCACCAACACTTTCTAGCACCATAACTAGTCATGCTTCTGGAAATCAGCTTTTATATTATTTATTATCTGTTGGAATCGCTACTTATGATGAAGATACTGAAATGTATGATTATGCAATTTCTGAAATTAACGCCGAATATATACCATCTAGACAGTTTCTTAGCAATGCTCTAATGCATTATCAAGGAAGTAACTATGGTGTTGTTAGATATCAATCTGAACTATATACATCATTATTATTAAATAAAATAGGATATGAAAATGTTTTTGGTGAAAATCATAATCTTATTGCTCTTCAATGGATATATTACACAAGACCTGACGGTCAATATTTAAGAGATGGAGATATTTATTATAAGGCCGAACTTAACCAAAAATGGACCTTTACTAGTATGTATTTATTAGCTTCCTATATTTCAAAGAATAGCTATATACAAGATAGGTTAATGAGTGAACTAAATTATTATAAAGATGTTTCAATAGATAAAGTTATTAATCCTGTAATGCTTGTTTTATATTTAGATGAGAATACAAAAAGCACACCACCTGATTCATTACCACTAACCAAAATATTTGGAAGCCCTATAGGGTATATGGTTGCTAGAACTGGTTGGGACTCAGGAATTGATTCTAGTTCTGTTGTTGCTAGTTTTAAAGTTGGGGAATATAAAACTAATAACCATGAACATCTTGATAATGGAAGTTTTCAGATCTACTATAAAGGTGCCTTAGCAATAGATTCTGGTATATATGAAGGTGATAATGGTGGCTATGGAAGTAATCACGATATTAATTATAATAAAAGAACTATAGCCCACAATAGTATGTTAGTTTATGATCCTAATGAAGAATTTATTGCTTGGGGAAATAAAGTTGTAAATGATGGTGGTCAGCAATTTCCTAATGATAATGGAGATGCTAAAAATTACTCTTCTTTATTAAATGATGGTTATCATGTAAGTGACATTGTATCTTATGGCGTAGGCCCTGATGAAAATACTCCTATTTATAGTTATATGAAAGGTGATTTAACTCATAGCTATTCTAATAAAGTATCAAATTATACTCGTTCATTTTTATTCATTAACAATGATGATACTGATGAACCTGCAACTATGATAGTATTTGATGACATAACATCATCTAATGAAAACTTTAAAAAATATTATTTACTTCATAGTATAAATAAGCCTTCTGTAAATAATAACACAACCACTATTACAATGGATTCCAATGGATATAACGGAAAACTTATAAATACTACTTTATTACCTAATAATTTATCTATTGAAACCGTAGGTGGAGATAATAATGAATTCAATGTTTTTGGAACTAACTTTAGTGATTCCTTAAGTAACCCTTCTATAGCTTCTGCTTATGAAGCTGGCTCTTATAGAGTTCAAGTTTCTCCTACTGATTCAAATAAAAATGATATATTTATTAATGTAATGCAAGTTATGGATTCTGATCATGAAACTCAAATTACTCCCTCTTATTTTGAAACTGATGATTATTATGGAGTAAATTTATATAATACTGTTGCTATATATATTAAAGAATCATCTATAAAAAATAAATCTTATAATATAGATTTATCTAATGAAACCATTAATTCTAATTATAATTTAATTGTTTTAAACTTAGAATTTGATAAATGGAAAACTTCATCTAGTATATTGGCTAAAAGAACTACTTTAACTAAAGAAAATAGTGTTCTTTTCTTAGAAAACTTAGAGTCTCCTAAGATAAAAATTAACCGATAAATTATAAATATCTATATTAAACTTCACTACAGTAAAATCACCTAGTAATTTTTGAATTACTAGGTGATTTTATTATACTTTATATACTTTTATTTTCTTTATTAAATAGCGCTCTTACTATTCTTTCTTATAACAATAGACTTTACATATTTATCAATAACTTTATTATAAATAAATTTAAACTCATCTGTCTTAAAGAAAACTAACAAGAAAATTGTATTTGGTAATATTGCACATACTATCATCTTCATTATAAATCCTAATATATCTCCTCCATTAATTAATGAACAAGTCATATAAGTAACTATAAGTGAAATAATTAATACTCCAAAATATAAGATTGATTTTACATAATATCCAATTGATTTTTTATCAAAATATTCTTTCATTAAAACTCTAGGCTCAACAACAAAATTTGTACTTAATCTAGCAATAGCAGTTGCTGCAAATATTCCAAACATACCCATAGTTTTTCCTAGAATTATAGAAAAAGCTATATTAATTAATGCTGATAAAATTGGAATATACCTTGTACTTTTAAATAATCCCGTTGTATCCTTAAAAACATTTATAGGATTAAGTATTCCTGCTAAATAAAAATTAAATACTATCATTTGAACTACTGCTGTTCCTAAAATATATTTCTCTCCAACCCAAAGTGAAATAAAATCATTAAATAATACATAAAGGCAAATTGAACAAAATCCAAATATCCAAAATGCGGCAAAATTTAATGTATTAAAAATTTTATATTGATACTCTCTGTCATTACTTGTATTTAAATTTCCCACACTTGAATGAATAGAGTTAAATATTGTTGTTGTAAAAATAAGTATTGAATTAACTATCATTGTATAGTTTGAATAATATCCTACAAATATTGTTCCAATAATAACAGAAATTATTATATTATCTGTACTATTTAATATAACACCACCTATTTTATACAGAAATATAGCTTTTATATCTGAAAATATTTTTTTCTTTTCACTATCTTCTAACGTTTCCTCTTTATTTATATATGGATATATCTTATCAGCTTTTTTAGCACTGCACATATTTGATAGAAATGTACATATAACCTGAATTGTTAAATATAAAATATAATTATGTGTTGTAAAAATAATAACAGTTTGTACTAAAAATTTAATTATTACAAATGCAAAAGAATACATTTTTAACAAGTACATTTTTTGATCTGAGTATATTATTAAAGTCTTATAAGAAAATAAATATGATGCTACTGAATCTGCTAAAAATAATAAATAATATAGCTCTAGATATTTAATAGGTTGCTCTAATATAACTAAGTCTCTCAAAAAAGGTAGCAATGCTAATCCTATTACCGTTATTGAAAGTGCTATTATAATATATATTCTTTTAAAATATCTAGTTAATGCTGCTAATTTTTTCTCGTCTCTATTTGCTAACGGATTATACATACTATACATCATGGCTGTACCCATTCCTAAGTCAGCTAATGATAAAATACTTAATATATTAGAAAATAACCCATTTATCCCCAAATACTCTATACCTAATACATAAATAAATATACTTCTTGATATAAAATTAATTAATAAAACTATACATTGCGTTGTAATTCCAAATGTCATATTTCTTATTGAATTTTTAGTTCTTGAAGTGCTGTCCATACATATTCTCCTTAAATAAATTGAATGATTCTATTTGAAATTTAATATAAAACTAGTAATTACATGTAAAAATATAATTACTAGTTTTATATTAATATTGATTATCTTTACAATATAATCATTTTATATAACTTATTTCTTATTTTCCCACCTAGGGTTCTTTTAAAATTACCTTCTTTAAAAAAATCTATCTTTAATATCCATTCTAATTCTGTACCTTTCCAAAGCTCCTCACTTTCCATAAATCTTTCTTTTACATCATTCCAATGCATTATATTAGGTCCATGAACATTCCATTTATATTTCCAGTTTCTTTTTATATTCATTATAGTATCTTTATTTATATTAAACCCCAATTGATTTGGATCAACTTTTTCTGCAATTATTCCCATAATTGTTCTACTGCATTTTTCGCATACACTACAGTTATCTCCACCTTCTGATTGCCAACAAACTCTTATCTTAATATCTTCTTTTGTTCTTTTAATATAGTCACATATTATTTTTATTTTATCTTGTCTTGTATTTTCAAAACCATCATGGATAACATTCATAGCTGATACTTTAAATTTATTATCTATACTAGGGTGTGATGCAATCCTATAGTTTTCACTTTTTATATTAAGCGAAGCTGGTATATACGTAGTTCTTAATTTATATTTGTATGCATAAGGGGCTATATGTCCTAAAAGACCTATTCCATGCTGAACTCCAAACCACCATCCATCTTGTGTTTCTGTTACTTTATTAAATTCTTCATCTAAATTTTGCTCAATTATAAATTCACGAAAATTTGATTTTATAAATATATTTTTCAAAGCTTTTGACTTTGCAAAATTACTTACTTCAGTTTTAACTTTATTCCATCCTTTATTATCAGATAACTTTATATCAGATCCCCATAATGTAACAAGATCAGGTTTTTCATCAATTTTGGTTATTAATGTAGCTAATGAATCTACTCCTCCACTAAAAAATGTTGCACTTTTGTTTTGAGGTATATATTCATAATCATTAATTTTATCTGCTATTATATTTCCTCCTAATTTCGCTTTAGTAAACATATTTGAAAAAGAATTCTTTATTTCATTTAAAGACTCATAAAAGTTTCTATCTAATTCTGGCACTAAAATTTCTGAATTAAAAAACCATGCTATTTGAACAACATTACTAATAAATGGAATTACCAATATTCCTTTTGGTACATTTTCCATTGATTCCTCATACTCGATATACATTAAATTTTGTTTAAAAAAACTACTTATACTTCCTTGAACATTAAATTTAACTTCTACTTTATTTTTATTCGCCTCAACACTCTCAACTACTATTTTATTAACCACTTTTTATACCTCTCTTAACTTTTATTACAAATTTATCTCTTCTCTTAAAGTATTAAAATACTTTTCTTTAAATTTTGTTTTATTAATATTAGTCATGCCTTCTAACTCATTAATTAGAAATTTTATATTTTCATATGAAGTATCATCAGTTAATTTTATATAGTTTAAATTTTTTAACCATTTATAACTTTCTGTTACCTTATGGTCCAAAGATTTAAAGACTATACATGGTGTTCTAGTTATAGTACAAAAAATCATTCCGTGTAATCTATCTGTAATTACTACCTTTGCATTAAAAAACTTTTGCCAAATATCAGCTAACTCTATATTTCTATTCTTAAAATCTACATCTTTTTTAACTACTGTATCATAAACATAAATATTCTTATAATCTGCAATTAAAGTATTTATGATTTCTTCTTTCTTATTTTTTAATATACTTTCTTTATCTGTTCTTAAACATGTCATTATATATTTTCTTTCTATATTAGATGGACTTTTTAAATTTTCTAAGTATAAAACAATGTCTGGCTTTTTTATTATTTTTACATTTTTAAATTCTTTTTTCATTTTTTTATAGGATTCATCTTCTCTTGCTAAAATAGTTAAATTTTTATTGCTATTATATATTTTTTTGCTTTTTTCTAATTCAGCATGTCCTATTTCATCATCCGTAAAACTAATAGTTTGTGTCATGGATATTATGGGATTTTCTTTAAATTTGTCGATAATAAATCTTCTTGCTGCTTCCTCTTGGATATATAGATTTCCCATATTACCTCCACCATGAAGTATTATTATGTCATCCTTATTTAATATATTTTTTATAGCCTTATAATATTTAAATGTATCTTCTCTACTTACTTCAATTATTTGATATTTGTTGAAATTTTCCTTTAAATACTTTATACTTGCATAAGCTATTGCCTGATCTCCCATATTTCCATGTTTAGGTGATAACATGTATATTATCTTTTTTAAATTTTTAAATTTTTTAAACTTATAACTATTAATAAAGCTTGCAACAGCCCATAAAGTATTTTTTTTACCAATACCTAAACTCTGATTATTATTTAACTTCATATAATATTTCTCCGTTTTAAATTTAGTTTTATTATTATTATGCTAATCTATCAATCTTACCTTTCACATATTTTTGTATATTCGGATTTATGCAAAACAATGCTAAACTTATTTTCTTTGAAAATTTTTCATCCATTTTAAATAAATATATAGACGCGAAAGTTCTACTTTCTTTTTTTAATTTAACTGCTAATTTCTTATTGTCTGGTAACTCTTTTTGAGAAATGAAATATATTTTTCTTAGGAAATTTAAATATTGTTTTACAGCTTTTAAATATAAATCTGTATTTATATTCTCCATAAAACTTATCTTTTCCCTTAGTGCTTCTAGCTTATCTAAGCTCTTAGGTGAGAATTTTTCTGACATTATACTACCACTTCTTTGCCTGTAGTAATAATATTGACTTTCTATAAATGTTACTTTTTTAGCTTTATATAATAATTTATGAGTCGTAAATTCGTCTTCATGAATTTTTCCTACAGGGAATTGTATATCTTTAAATAACTCTTTTTTATATATTTTATTCCAACATACAACTGTTATTGGATAATTATTATTATATAAATTATATAAAGCTTCTATATTACTATAATTATTTATATAATTATTTATTAATATGTTATTTTCTTCCTCATTTTCAGTTTTAATATATCCACATTGTACTATATCACTTTTTTCCTTTATAGCTATATTGACTAAATCATAATACATATTTTTATGAATCCAATCATCGCTATCTATAAAACCAATAAATTCTCCTTTAGCTATATTTATTCCTGAATTTCTTGCCCCACTTAATCCTTTGTTTTTTTGATGTATTACAATTATTCGTTTATCTTTCTTACTGTATTCATCGCAAATTACCCCACTACCATCATTTGACCCATCATCTACAAGTATAAGTTCATAATCGATGAATTTTTGTTCTAAAACACTTTCTATACACTTTCTTATATAATTTTTAACATTATAAACTGGCATAATTATACTTAACTTTATCATGATTTCTCTCAACTCCTACCATGCTAGTTATTGTTTTTAAGAACTAATTTCCTTGTTTTAAAATTATAATATGCATTGAATAGTCTTATCTTCCAAAGAATTAATTTAATTTTATAATTTAAGCTAAAATCTTTTAAAAATATTATTTCATATAAACTTAAATTAAAATTATAATATTCTTCTTTTTTAAAATCGTTATAAATTTTATTACCATATATATTTTGATATCTTTTTAATAATACAAGTAATGCTGTAGCCTTAAATATTTTGATAGAATTCTTGCTTACTGATATATTATTTTCATTAACATAATTAAGAATACAAGTCATTGCATAATAATAATCATTCATTGTTTTTACATTTTTAGCGTGTATTGCTGAATTTTCATTTTGTCTGTAACAATATAAAATTTCATTTACATATGATATTCTTTTTACATTACAAACTACTTTAAATACCGGAAATACATCTTCTATAACTCGTCCCTTTTCCATAGCAAAGTTGTTTTCTATTAGTACCTTTGTTTTAAATAACTTATTCCATAATTGTCCTTGTATTTCATGCCTAAGCATCATCTCTATAATTTTCTCATTACTATATACCTTATTTGAGTTTAAGTTATACTGAACTTTAACCTTTTTTTCTGTTGATTGATAGTATAAATAATATCCACATAAAACTATATCTGAATTGTTTCTTACTGCAGATTTATACATAGTTTCAATCATTTTTTCATCTATAAAATCGTCTGGATCAATATATAATGTGTATTCTCCTTTTGCATATTTTAATCCATTATTCCTAGCAATTGAAGCTCCCATATTTTCTTGATTTATAATTTCAATACACTTAAATTTATCTATATATTCATTGATAATATTAATACTATTATCCTTTGAACCATCATTAACAACTATTATTTGCAAATCTTTAAATGTCTGCTTTAATAAGCATTCAAAACATTTTCTTATATATTTTTCAACATTATAAATAGGAATTATCACAGAAATCAAAAAAATCACCTCATAAAATTCAAATTTGTTTAATATTTTTTCTTTCTTTATCTAATAAATCTTTTTTATCTAAATTAGATATTCCCATTATCAAAACCGTAAAAATCATAAACAATGCCATGTTATCTGGCTTGTATACTAAGCCATTATACATATTTATTTCAGTTACTTTAATTAAAAATGCAAAGCATAAATAGTATGCTTTCCTTTTTATCATATATAAAAATGGATATATAAAAATTAGAATTGCTATAGTTGCAGTACAAAGTATTCCATACTTTAAAGTCCATACCTTTATTGGATATTCCATTGCAGCCGTAGCTATTGTAGTTCCAACATTTTCTTCAATAATCATTTGTACATTTTCACCATATCCACTAAACATCTTGTACGGAACAATATTTAATTCATCAATAACTGCTCCTGCTTCTGTCCTTCCACTAGTTAATGTATTATTTGATAATCTACTAATAGTCATATTAAAAAATCCCATATAATATATTATTAAAATTAGCATTAAAGATAAAATTATATTAACATACTTATTTTTTTTATCTACAGTAAATATAATTGATATTACTATCAACAAGACTCCTGCTTTACTTCCTGTAATAAGCACTCCTAATAATGACATTATCATCACTATGTATTTATTAATTAAATTTTCATCTAAATATTTACTACATATACTATTAAATAAAAAAAAGTATATGAATATTTCCTTTGTAAATAAAGCATGACCCATATATGATGTATACCTATATCCTATCCATCCTGATAAGGTAGTTGCAAATTTGTCAGCTATAAATTTCATTATTCCTATATTAAATAAATAATCTAGAATACCAATAGCAAATATTATCACTGTAAATAAATTTATAGCTTTTGTTACAGATATAAAAACACCTTTTATATATTTTTTTTCTATTTCAATCGCTAATAATGAAATAGGCATAATTGCTATACACAAATTTTTAAAAATTGTATTAATACCTTCATTATTAATTAAATAATCATTAAAAATAATATATGTTACTATAATCATTAATACTAATGTTATTTTTATATTTATTTTTTTCTCATTAAACAGTAAATATATTGATAATAATCCCATAAATATAATGTTAATAGCCGCAATATCACCTATAACTTCTCTTCTAAAATAGTATGATAATAGAAATACTGATAAAATCATTCCTATAAATATATACCTTAATACTTTACATTCATAATTCTCTTTCAATTCTATATATTCATCATTAATCATCTATTCACCTCAACTATAATAAACTAAAGACTATAAATGTTAGATAGGTTATTAACCATTTCTTTTATACTATAGTTATTATTAACATATTTATATGCCTTCTCTATCTTTATTTCATCATTACTTTCAATTACTTTTATTATCTTTTTTGCCAAATCCTCTACACTTTCCGATTCAAATAAAGTACCATATTTATTATCTTTTATAATTTCTTTAGGTCCATCGATATTTGATGCAATAACAGGTATTTTAGCCGCCATGGCCTCTATCAATGCTAGTCCAAACCCTTCATATCTAGATGGTAATACAAAAATATCTATAGATTCTAAAAACTTTGGCACATTATCTAAATTTCCTGTAAATACTATTTCGTTATCTAGTCCAATATCATCAACTAATTTTTTTAGTTCTTCTCTATCTTTTATATTATTTGCATCACCAACTAAATAACATTTAATATTAGGATAGTTATTTCTTACTATTCCTATTGATTTTATTAATATATCTTGTCCCTTAGTCTTTGCTATAAGTCTTGCAACACAAGCAATATTTATATTTTCATGCTCTTTTTTCCTTATGCTAATATTAGATAAATCTATGCCATTATAAACAATCTCTATCTTATTTTTATTTACATTTCTTTCGACAATTTCATTATATACTGATGATGAAATTGCAATTATTTTATTACACATTAATTTATTAACAAAAACATCTATTTTACTTAAATTTTTAAAAGTGTTTGTTGCGTGTACTGTATAGAAAATTCTTATTTTAGGATTAATTAATTTTGAAAATAAACTAAATCTTACAGTATCATTAGATTGGCAATGAATAATATCTATCTTATACTTCCTAATAACATTCATATATTGAAATAAATACTTAATGTTTTTATCTCCTTCAGTTCTATTAAGCTGTATTACATTAATATTATTATCTATCTTATCTAATAATGATTTTTCTATTCTATTATTAATAATGCATACATAAACATTATCTCCACTATTTTTATCCCAATTGTTTACTATATCAACTAAGAGCTTTTCTGCTCCGCCAATTCCTAATGAAAAAATAGTATATAATATATTCATTGCCACTCTCCTATATCCCTTTAAACTGATTTAATGCTTGCAAATAAGGTATCATACCCTCTTAATAACTCCTTACTAGTATGCTCCCAGCTTAATTCATTTTTAATCCTCTTCATCCCATATTGACCCATTTCAACTCTTTTTTCTTCATTATCTAATAAGAATATTATCTTTTCTGCTAAATCCTTAGAATCATTTGGTTTGGCATATAATGAAGCCTTTTGAGCTGAATATTTTCCTTCTGTTAAATCAAATTGAACTATAGGTTTTCCTAAAGCCATATATTCTAATATTTTATTCATTGTCGATTTATCATTCATTTCATTATATTCATCTGGATTTACACAAACATCAGCTGTATTTAAATAATCTAGCATTACTTGATCTGATACTCTTCCTGTAAACTCGAAAATATCATCTATTTTCATTTCTTTACACTTTTGTTTTAACGATTCTAAGTGAGGCCCCCCACCTACAATTCCATAAAATATATCATTTCTACCCTTAGATTCCTTAATATATTTAGCAGCTTCAAGTAAATATTCAATACCTTCCTGTTGCCCTATTACTCCAAGGTATCCAACCATATATCTCTTTCCTCTTTTTATTTCATTTTTAGGTTTTTGTATTTTTAACCTTTCTAATTTTGGTCCACTTCTAAGAACAAAAACATTCTTAGGATTCATTTTGCCTCTTTCAATTGCTATCTTTTTATACGACTCATTTGTTACAAATGCAATATCACAGTTTTTATAAGTTTTACCTTCTAAGAAAATTTGAGATTGATATAGCAATCCTTTTTTCTTAAATTTGGCTTCAAATAATTCAGGACAAATATCATGATGATCAAAAACATATTTCACACCATATTTTTTAAATCTATTTGCTACCATATATATATTATCTGGTGGATTACATCCTTGAATAACATTAAATCCTACTTCTTTATATACTTTCTTTGCCAATCTTATTTGCTCTTTTAATGCTGTCCCATATTCACGAACATAACCAACAAGTCCATTACCTTCTGTTGGCAAGTCATGTCTATATATATTTACACCTTGTAAAATCTCAAACTCTTTATCATATCCCTTTCCTTTTGGACAAATTACCGAAACAGTATATCCATTTTGAACAAGCGTAGTTGCTTCTTGCCACACCCTAGTATCAAATGGAACTGGCAAATTTTCTACTATTATTAATATTCCCCTATTCAAATTAATCCCCCCTTTTACCAGCTTAAATCATTGCTATTTTGTTATAGCAACTTGTTCTAAAACATCTTTTGATTTTATTTCTTTGTTACTTCCACCCCAACTCAATCCTTCATATAATCCATCATAATGAACCTCTTTCCACATCCTTACCAAATCTAAGACTATTTTTCCTTCCATTTTATCTAATATATCCTTAAATTCATTTTCCTTATTTGCTACTACAACTACTTCTGAATTATTTATTACCTCTTCTAAATTATTAGTTATATATCTTTGTAAATGTGGTATCTTGCTTTCAATATAATCTTTATTTGTTCCTGTTATTTCTGATAATTTAACATTTTTATCATAAATACTAATTTCATACCCTTTTCCTAATAATCTTTCAATAATATCTACTGTAGGACTATATCTTAAATCATCAGTACCTGCTTTAAAACTTAATCCTAAAAATCCTATTTTCTTTTTTCCTTTTTCCATTATCATATCTAAAGCTTTAATTTTTTGCTTTTCATTACTTTCACTTATACTTGATATAACAGGTACATCTACATACATATCCTTTGCAAGTGTTAATAGCGCTTTTGAATCTTTAGGTAAGCATGAACCCCCATATGCAAACCCTGGTTTAAAATAGTACGGAGAAATATTTAATTGTTTATCTTCACAGAATATTTCCATTACTTTATGGCTATCTATACCTAACTCTTTACATATATTTCCTATTTCATTACCAAATACTATCTTTAAGGCATGATAAGTATTGTTAACATACTTCATTATTTCAGCTACCCTTATATCAGTTGCTATCTTTTTACCTGGTATTTTCTCATATAATTCAAACATTATATCTTTTGCTTTTTCTGTATCGTATCCAATTAATGTTAGCGGTGGATTTAAATAATCCTTAACAGCCGTTCCTTCTCTCAAGAATTCTGGATTAGATACAACATCAAAATCTATCCCTCTTCTTTTTCCAGATATATTTTCTATTTTTTCTCCAACACATTCATTTGTTCCTGGTAAAACTGTACTTCTTATTGCAATCACATGAAACTCTTCTTTATCAGTTAATGCTTCTCCTATTTCTTCTGCAACTTTATATATATAATCTAAATTTAAATGTCCTCTTTTAGAACTAGGTGTACCAACTGCAACTATTGAAACATCTGAATTCAATACTGCATATTTAATATCCTTTGTTGCTTCTAATAAGTTATTTTCTTTTCCTTTTTTTATTAATTCATCAATATCTCTTTCTATTATAGTTGCTCTTCCTTCATTGATTAACTTAACTTTATTATCGTTAACATCTACTCCTATTACCTTATGTCCTAATTCTGATAAACATCCTGCACTTACACATCCGACATATCCCATACCAAAAATACTTATTCTCATTTCAATTCTCCTTATAAAACCATAATTTTTAATAGTATTTTAATTTCTTTATTACATTTACCCTTTAATTTAATTGCCTTTGATTTTTCTTTTTTACTGTACATTTCAGAAATCCATATGTCTTCTATCATAAATTTACAAACGTTGTTAGTTTCTATACAAAAATTATTTTCTCTTGATTTTAAATGTATCTTATTTTCTTTTATCCCTATTATTTTTATATCCCTATCTAATACTAATGTACTTTCAAAACTACATTCTCCACCTGAAATTAAATCTTCTATAATAAGAATATCTTTTCTATTGTATATAAATTTTCTCTCATGCTGTATGGGCTTATATCCATCATGACTTGCTAGTAATACTTCCTCTTCATCATTAATTTTATAATCTATTAATTTTGAATTTGCCTTATTTCCCCATAAAAAAGCTCCTAGCATTTGAGATTGATCCTTATCATTTATACATACAGTATTATGATTTTTTGTTTGCCTAAAGTAATTTCTTGAATTTAAATCTATATGATATATATAAGTACCTGGATCTATAAACAGCTTATTCCCATTAACTGTCATAGTGAAACTTAATGCATCAGCATGTCCGTGAGCTGCAATACTACCAAATCCCAATTCAGCATGATCAATTACTATAATTATCTCATTCTTATATCCTGGTTTATTTCTCATAATAGTATATCCACCTATTTCATAACATTTTGATTTACTATTATCATAAATATTAAGTTTTTCTTTTATTTCTTTATCTTTAAATAACCATGATATATTTTCACTTACCTGCTTCAAGTCAACAAATTGTTCTTTTAATATTAAAGTTGCTAGTTCTAAGACATACTTAAAATGATTATAATATTCTCCTGATAAATCTAATATTTTTCCATTATCATCATCACCTAAATGACTTACCTGATATCTTGAATCCATATTATCCTTAATAAAACTACTCATATTGTACATTAATTTATCCCACTCACTTGGATAAGTAATATTATTTCTTTTAAATATAAGCATTAAAAGCAAAACCGCCTCCATTACAAAACTTTGGTAATGTAGCGCATGTTCTTTATTAACTCCCTCTTTATAATTTTGGATAAATAACTCTTTATTTAGTACATCAATTGCTTTTTCATACCACTCTTTATTTTCAAACATCACTCCCGCTACGCCTATAGAAAACATTTCTATAATTAAGTGGTTATTAGCTGATGAATATCTAGAATGATGATTGTTACAGTAATCTATCATATTAATAATTCCAGATTTTAAATCACTAACTATATCCTCGCTATCTTCCATATTAGCAGCTATTAAAAATGATAAAGTTACAATCCATGAATATGCTCTAATTGCGATTTCCATTACGCTTGTCCATGATATTCCTATTAAAAATGTATTTCTCCTATTCCAGTCGTAAAACAAAACTTTTAATTCATCATAATATTCTAAATCTTTAGTAATAAAATAATTCTTTGCTAAAATAGTAAATTGAAAATGTCTATTTAATTCCCAATTTGTTCTAGCATCACCTATCTCATCATTTTGTTTATAATCTATATCATAGGAAAATATATTAGGCCAATTATTTTCTGTATTAAATCCATAACTCCAATTATTTTTAACATCATCATAGATATAATTATCGAAAAGCCATAATTTATTACTAATTGAATAATTATTATTATTAAAATTTAGTCCTAAATTTTCATATTTAAAATTACTTTTTAATCTCACTAATTCTTTATTAAATATTTCATCAATAACTTGAGGTCTACTCGAATTAAAAATTTCCTTTTCTTTTTTCTCTAAGCTTTTTTGTTCAACTCTCCATACAACTTCTTTTATATCCATTGATTTTAGTCTATTAAAATACCATTTAATCTTTTCTTTCTTCATGTTAATCACCTATTAAGATATTTTTTGAATTAATATCTTTTTCTTGCCTCTATTAGTTAAAATCAAACTATCAACCTTTTTTATTTTTAATTGAACACTTCCTCTTAAGTTATTATTTAATTCTTTTTCCATTCTATCTATTTCCTTAGGCTTTAATCTATCAGAAATTATGTTAACCTCTGCTATACCTTTTTGATTTTGTATAAATTGATAAGCTCTTATTTTTTCATTAGTAAAATTATGAAACACCTTTGATGCTAATGAGATTTTTTCATCATTATTTCCTATTAAATATAATGAACTTTCTCTTCCTTTAATCATAGTTTTATTATCCTTGACAATTACATAATCATCAGTCCTATATCTAATTAGCGGCATTTTTTTATTTAAAAATCCTGTACAAACTATGTTGTAAGTATTTTCTTCATTCGTTGGAATTAATTCCGTATAACCGTATAATTCATTAAATGTATAATTTGAGTCATATTCTTCTGAAAAAACGGCTCTTTCAGAATGGCCATAAAATGATAAGGTCTTACACTTTAAAAAATTTTCTATAAATTTCTTATCATTAATATTTAGCTCTTCCGAGATAATAAATACTCCCTTTATTCTACAACTTAATGTTAAACTTCCTTCTTTAAGAATCTTACATAAATTTACTATAGCTGAAGGGTATCCATGAATATATTCCGGATTAAACTTATTAATTATATTTATATATTGTTGTATATTCTTTGTGTTTAATTCAAATGGTGATAAAATTATCTCATTATAAATTGGATTATATTTATAAATTTTATTATTAAATTGAATCCCTCTAAATGTTATAATTCTTGATTTTTTATAATCATATCCCAACTTACTCCAATGACTATAAATAAATGCTTTCTCTTTATAAATCGAATCTTTATCCATATATAAAACTAAAGGATCTCCTGTTGTTCCACCTGTCTGTGTATTATAAAAGTCTATCTTTTCTTTAGATATAAATTTTTCATAATTTTGATTTATTATTTCTTTATTAATATATGGTATCTTCTTTAACTCATCAAAACTCTTAATTTCGTATGGATTAAAACTTATTTCATTGAATACTTCTTTATAATATTCAATATTTTCATACGCATAACATAATTGTTGTTTTAATTTCTCTAATGATTTTTTTCTTTTTTCTTTTTCACTTAATTGTTCAAATGTTTTTATTTCATTATATTGATCTAAAAACACTTTATTATTCACTAATTTACTCCTTATCATTGGTGCAAATATTTTCTTTGCAAAATCCGGTGTATGTTCGTTTAATTTTTTTATTATATTAGCATTCAATATATTCACCTCCTTTAATTTCTAGTTGGTCATATATCTTTATTAATTTTTTTATGCTATTTTTAATATTAAATATATCATTTGCTTTTTTATAAGCATTTTGAGATAACTCTATTAAACGCTCCTGATCTGATAATAAAATATTTAAATTATTTAATAGTGCTTCTTTATCACCAGCTCTAATTAAAAACCCATTTTTTTCATTAGTAATAACTTCTGGAATACCTCCTATTTCTGTTGAAATAACTGCATTTTTATAACTCATAGCCTCTAATAATGCCATTGGCATTCCCTCATTATATGATGGCAATACAAATATATTACTGCTTAATAATATATCTTCTTTTTCCTTACCCTTTATCCACTCAAAAACCTCCACATTCTTATCTATATTTAGCTCTTTACAGCATCTTCTTACTTTTTCAACTTCTCCATCTCCACATATCTTTAATTTAACATCATTATGATTCTGAATTAATTTAGGCATAACATTTAAAAGGTCATATATTCCCTTTCTCTTTCCTAACCTTCCAAGAAACAAAATTTGATTGCTGTTATAAACTTTATCTATATTCTCTGGAATCACTATTGAATTATATAGAACTTCAATACTTGTATATGTTATTCCACTTAAAAACTTCTTCCATTGTTCAGATAATGCAATTATTTTATCTGCCTTATTAAATATGTCTGAAATATACTTTTTTTGCTTTTCTGTACTTTCATTCATATAAAACTCTTTAAATTCAGCTCCATGCATATGAATTATTATTTTTTTTCTCCTTTTTTTAGCAAAATTTATAAAAAGGCTTTTTCTATAAAAGCTAGCTCTAGATGCCATATGAACATGTACTATATCACAATAATTTATACTCTCCCTAAACTCAAAATAGCTTCTAATAGCTGTCCTTAACTTAGTAAACTTACTACCGTCTTTCATAGTTGCTATAAACTTTAGATCTACTAGTTGATCCAATCCCCCTAAATAGTAGTTATTTATAACTGTTGAAACACCGCCTTGAACCTCTCTATCTGGTCCAATCATTAAAATTTTCATAAAGAAGCCTCCTGAATTATTTATCGTTAATGTTATTTTTCTAATTTATAATTAAATAAAAATATACATATAACCACTTTATATTTATTCCCATATATATCTAAATTATACTTTTTAGCATTTATATAGTAAATTACACCTTAGTATAACTACTTTATTTATTAAAAATAATTACTACTCTACTTATTTTATAAATACTAAAGCTTTAATTTTTTTAATATTTCTATTTCTTACATAATTAAAAGTTGTATTACAAAAAAAATCTAAATACATAATTATCTTTTTGAAACACTTTATTTCTGAATAATAGTATTTTTTGAGTATTACTACTAAGTAGTAATTTTAAAAACATTTATAATAATACTTTTAATATTTTTTAACACTTCATGTAATTAATGATAGACTTTTACTTTTTAACTATATAATTTTAATATAATTTATACCAAGTATGAAGGGGGTGATTTAATGAAAATTTCTATACTATGTAAATATCCAGTAATCCATGAAGGAATTAAATCAATATTAAATGATAAGTATCCAAGTATCACCTCTTTTTCTTCTATTGATGATTGCTTTAAGACATTAGATAATTCAGAAAATGATCTTATAAATGATACGGAGGATACTATTTTAATTATTACTTTATTTAGAGAAGATTTAAGAATAATAGATAATATATTATCTATTAAAGATAATTATTCTAAGCTTAAATTATTAATTGTTGATTTTAATAACAGTAAGGACATGTTCTTTAGAGTATCAAAATTAAATATTGATGGATATATGCTTGGAACATTTGCTCAAGAAGATATTAATTATGCTCTTCATAAAATTTCTACTGGAACTAAGTTTTATGATAGAGAACTATTATATAGGTTAGTAGAAGATGAACATGCTGCAACTATTACTGGAAAAAGCAACTTAGGAAGTCCTCTAACTAGAAGAGAATTAGAAATTTTATCTCAATTATCTAACGGATTAAGTAATTTTGAAATTTCTAAAAATCTTAATATAAGCGAAAATACTGTAAAAAAACACATTAGTAATATATTTATAAAGATAAATGTTAAAGATAGAACTCAAGCTATAATTTATGCTTATGAATCTGGATTAATAGCTAAACCTTTATTCTTGTAATATCAAAAGCTACCTATGTTAGGTAGCTTTTTTAATTTCATCAAGAAAATAGCTTATTTTTTTATTATTAAAAGGATTTTAATCTATTTTATTTAAGTTCTACTTTTTAATAATATAAATACCATTAAAACTATAAACCTAAACTACTATATTTAATATACAAGATAGTCCTTTATCCCCTATGACTTGTTGACAAGCGTATTACACATAACTTTAGTCATCTCCTGATAAATCTCTTTATCATTCTTATTGCAGTATGTCTAAATAGAAAATATCCGAAGCTATGCTTAATATTAATCTCAGTTAACATTAAAATACTATCTCGAACCATCATGTGCATTTATAAAGCTTTTCTTATATATAAATAGCATCTTTCAAAAATTAATACCTCTGTTATTTCATAAAAATAACTACGCATACTATATATTTTGAAAGAAATAGACCAAAATCCTTAAAGAGATAACAACATAAATTTTAAATTAAACATCGAATACAACAAACATATTATATTCACTTTTCATTTAAAATTTATAAACAATAAATTTATTTATCATTTGTTATCTCTATTATTGTTTTATCCCTTTTGGGGTTAATTTATTCATATTTCTTTAGAACTTTTTACAAAAATATGAGTTTTGTAATTTTTTTCATCTTTTTTTGAATATCTGATTTATTTATCGTCCATAATCTGTAAAGAATTATTTCATGAAATAAAAAAAATTTTAATAAGGAGTTGAACAATGAAATATTTGATCAATATGAAAATTAATAAATTATTTTTAAAATCAAAGAAGAAAAGGAAAAAAGGATTTACTTTAATTGAACTTGTTGCTGTTTTAGCTATCATTGCTATTTTATCTGCTGCTTTTGTACCTAAGTTTTCAAATTATATTACTGAAGCTAAAAAGGTTACAGTTTTAAATGAAGCTAAAAGTGTTGTTACTGCTTATGAAGCTGTAAGTCATAAACTTGATACTGATGAAGCTAATACCGATATATCTACTTTAGTAACTAGCAATTATACAGATATATCTCCAAATAAGCTTCCCCTTGCTACAAAAGTTTCTCAATGTAGAAAATTACTTGATCCCAATACTAAATTTGAAGTATCATCCGCTGGAATATTAATTTCAGTTGATAATGATACAATTCCTCAAGACAAAACTGATAATACTGATTAAGTATATTATAAAAACCTATCTATAAAATTCAAATAAAATCTTACTAAATAAAAAATGATGATATATTTAATTATAGTTTTAACTAAATATATCATCATTATCTAAAAATTTAACTTTTATATTAAATATAAAGTACTAATTAAAGACTAAAGAATTCAGTAAATGCTTTAACTGTATAATAGTTATCCTTAACACTTGCTAATTCCCTGATAGAGTGCATTCCAAGTACTGGAGCTCCCATATCAATAACTGGAATAGTTAAGTTAGCAGCAGTTACAGGACCTATTGTAGTTCCACCTCTAACATCTGATCTGTTAACAAACTTTTGGAATGGTACACCTGCAGCCTCACATACACCTGCAAATACAGCACCATTAAAGCTATCAGTGCTATAGCTTCCAGAAGCAGCAATCTTTAATACAGGACCACCTTCAAGTACAGGTCTGTTAGTTGGATCATGCTTATCTCCTAAGTTTGGATGAACAGCATGAGCTAAGTCAGCAGAAATCATTATAGAATTAGCTAATGCTCTATAATATCCTTCTCTATTCTTACCTAATCCTAAAGCTATTCTTTCTAATATATTATTTAGTAATGTAGAATTAGCCCCTTCAGCTGTTAAACTACCAATCTCTTCATTATCTACACAAATCATAACCTTAGTTGCTACATTTTCCCTACTATCAACTAAAGCTTTAATTCCTGCATAAACCATCCATAAATCATCGAATCTACCTGAAGAAATAAGTTCTTCATTCATTCCTATTAGCATACCTTTTTCATATTCATATAAACCTAATTCAAAGTTTAATATATCTTCTTTATTAACTTGAAGCTCTTCTGCTAATATATTCATTAAGTAGTCTTCTTTTTCTAATTTATCATTTATAAGTCCTAATAAAGGAAGTGTATCTACTTGTCTATTTATTTTAAATCCTTCATTAACCTCTCTATTCATATGAATTGCTAAGCTTGGAATTATTAATAATGGCTTATTTATATTAACTAATCTTGTTTCTGGTTTTAATGGAGATGCACCTTTTAATGATACCTTACCAGCTATTGATAATGGTCTATCAAACCATGTGTGAAGTATTGGTCCACCATAAACTTCTGTATTTAACTTAACGTATTTTCCTTCTGAAATCATTTGAGGATTTGGTTTAATTCTAAATCCTGGTACATCAGTGTGAGCTCCTATAAGTCTTAATCCTGTTTCTTCTATATCCCCAGTACCAACTTCAAAAGCAATTAATGCTGAATCATTTTTTATAACATAATATTTACCTTTTGCTTGTAAATCCCATTTATCAGTTTCTTTTATTTCAATAAATCCATTTTCATCTAATATTTTTTTTGTTGCTTTTACTCCATGACAAGCACTTGGACTGTCATATAAAAAGTCTACTAATTCTAATGCTAATTTCTTTTCCATAGTCATTTACTCCTTTTCATTTACTATATTTCTAATATACTTCATTTGCTATTTTTTCACAACTGATTATTTTTTTACCACAGCTATATATAAAGAATGGCTGTATCATTAGATTTAGCCATATTTAGTATACCCTTTAAATAATATATAATTGACTTTTTTATTGGATTAAATTAGCATATTGTAATAAGCGTAATTGTTTTAAAAAATAACATACTATTAATATAAGTAATTATATTAATTGCAAATAAAAATGGGAGGATTTTTATGTTTTCAAATTTTTTAGTTAAAAGATTTGTTAAGAACTATGATAATGTATCAGATGTAAAAGTAAGAAGTGCTTATGCTAATCTTGCTGGAATCGTAGGAATAGTCACCAACTTAATGTTATTTATAATAAAGTTATCTGTTGGTTTATTTTCTAACTCTGTTTCAATTTTAGCCGATGCATTTAATAACTTATCTGATGCTGCTTCTTCAATTATAACTATAATTGGTTTTAAGATGGCAAATAAACCAGCTGATGCAGAACATCCTTTTGGACATGGTCGTATCGAATATATAACTGCCATGATTGTTTCTTTCATGGTTATGCTTGTTGGTCTTCAATTTGTTAAAACCTCTTTCCAAAAGATTATTAATCCTACTCCAGTAACTTTTGAATTATGGCCATTTATTTTATTACTTATTTCTATTGGATTTAAGTTTTGGCTATCTAAATTTAATAAGTATATTGGAAATAAGATTAATTCATCTACTTTAAAGGCTACTGCAACTGATGCTATGGGTGATGTTTTTACTTCTACTACTGTTGTTATTTCTTTTTTAATATGCAAATTCACTACTTTACCTATTGATGGTTATATTGGTATTGTTGTAGCTTTAGCTATTGTTTATTCTGGTTTCTCTCTTATTAAAGAAACTTTAAGTCCATTACTTGGAGAACCACCAGATCCTGTTTTAGTTAGTGATATTACTGACATGGTTATGTCTTATGAGAACATAACTGGAATTCACGATTTAATTGTTCATAATTATGGTCCAGGTAGAATTATGGCTTCTATTCATGCTGAAATTCCTAGTAACATTGATATTATGGAAATACACCATATTATTGATACTGCTGAAAGAGAAATTTCTAAAAAGTTAAATATTTATTTAGTTATTCACATGGATCCTATTTGTGTTGATACAGATGAAATAATCGAAGCTAGAAATATGGTTCAAGATGTGCTTAGCAAATATGAAGAAGTTAAGTCTTTCCATGATTTCAGAGTTGTTGGAGATCATGATAAGAAAAATTTAATTTTTGATATAGAAGTTTGTCCTAAATGCTTAGCTAATGAAAGTAGCTCATCTCAATTATTATCTAACATAGAAAAAGATATTAAGAAAAAATCTCCTGAATATAGATGTGTTATTACTGTTGATTTAGCTTTATAACTATAAATACTGCAATTAATTTAATTTACGCTTAAAAAAGTAAATTTAAAGTATTTACATTTTTTTAATTTATATTTAAAATAAATGACGAGACTTATATTTAAGTCTCGTCGTTTATTTTATTGAAGTCTCTCTTCTTCTCTAACAATGTTATAATATATTGCCGCCTCCTTTAGTTCATAATAAACTGTCTTGTCCTGAGGTCTTCTATTATCATACCACTGAATTAAATCATTAATTACTTCATAAAATCCACTACTTATTAGCTTACTAAGCTTTTTGATAATTATTAATTCCTCAACAGTAACTATACTACTATTTTGAACTTCTTTTAATTTATCCCTTAGGAATATATATTTACATTTATTTACGCCTAAATTTTTTCCTTCCATGGCAACTTCAAATGCTTCTTTATACTTGTTATTTTTACTTAAACCACTATTATATAAATAAATAGCAAGCTGTCCGTAGCACTCTAAATTTCCCCGTTCTATTCCTTCTCGATATAGATTTATAATTTCATCTTTATCCATATCTATTAATCCTTTTTCACCTAAATATCCTCTAATATATTTGGCTGTTCCTATATCTATTTCTTCAATTTCATCAAGTAATTCATAACCCTTTTCTTTATTTTCTTCAATTCCTATTCCTTTAAAGCAGTAATATACTAACTTTTCTTTTCCCTTTAATGCATCTAAATCAATAAGCTTAAATACATAGTAAATAGCTTTTATATCACTTCTTCTACCTCCAATTCCATTTTCATATATCTCTATTAGCTTTTCTATTGATTCAATATCTTCTTCTTTTGCTGCTCTTTCATACCATTTAATTGCTAAGTCTATATTTCTACTTAAGAAAATACCTGCCTTATACCAATCTCCTAGCTTATTCATTGCTTTAACATATTTAGTTTCAGCTGCTAAGGTGTAATAGTAATAAGCCTTTTCATAATTTTGCTCTATTCCAATTCCCTTTTCATATATATATCCATACTTGAATATTGACTCTTTTAGTTCATTTTCTACACCAAATTTTATATAATTTAAAAGTTCATTTTTATTAACATCTTTGCCTTCTTTTAATTCATTAATCATTATACAAGCTAAATAATCTGCTGCATAAGGTGAACCTAATTCATATGCTTCTTTTAATAAGGCTTTAGTAATATCACTTGTTTTATCTCCAAATTTATTTAATCTATAATATGCAACTGCTAGGACATACATAGCATGAGGCTCTTTCTTAGCTGCTGCTATCTCCATATATTCCATTGCCTTTTCTAGGTCCTTTTCAACACCTTCACCATTGTAATATATTATACCTAATCTTTGAGTGCACTTTAAGTTTCCTTCTCCATGACCTTGTTCATATATTGCAATTGCCTGATTAATTAATCCTTCGTCTTCATACACCTTTCCAAGCTTGAAGTATATACTTTTATCTCCAAACTCTATTGCCTTATTATATAACTCTAATGCAGTATAAACATCTTTTCTTACATTAAGTCCTTTTAAATACATCTCAGCAAGTGATTCTATACAATTAGTATCTAAAGCTAAATATCCCTTACTTAAATAATAAAATGCTTTCTTATAATTAACCTCTAGGCATATCCCCTCTAAATATGATCTACCAATTATATAATAAGCATCTTCATAATCATTTTCTGCTGCCCTTTCAAGCCAATAATATGCACTTACTAAATTTCCATCACATCCCTCTCCATTTTTATACATTAGCGATAATGCATATTGTGAAGCAGGTAGATTGTTTTCTGCTGCTTTCTTATGCCATTTAAATGCTTTTTCTTCGTCTTTATCTACACCTAATCCATTATAATATGCACGTCCCAATTGATAGTATGCGCCTACATAATCATTTTCTGCACTCTTTTGAAACCATATAAATGCTTTATTATAATCCTTAATAACTCCATTTCCTTCAGAATATAAAACACCTAAAGAGTATTGAGCAAATGCATTTCCCTTTATTGCAGCTTTGTAATACCATTGATATGCAATTTCATAGTTTTTATTTACTGCTATACCTTTATCGTAAAATAATCCAAGGTAAGTTTCAGCATATTCATCCTTATATTTTGCTGCATCTAAGAAATATTTATAAGCCTTTTTGCTATCCTTCTTAACGCCTCTACCAAAGTAATAATTTTCACCTTTCTCAAGAAGCTGACGTGTAACCTCTTCTTTTTCTTCTAATTCTCCTACTTTATTTTCAAGAACTTTTGGTGCCTTTTTTTCTTGAATGCCTTTACTGATCAGCAAATATTTCATAAAAATTTCTTTCTCTGAATCTATTAAATTATCTAATATTAAAGAATAATTCTCCTCACCATAATTAACAACAAACCAAGCTAAAATTTCATATAATATTTTCATTTCCGAAATCTTATCCTCGGCAGTTATAATATCAGAATGATTTACTTTAACTTTCTTAGTCCAAAGTATAATCATATCTAATATCTCACTTGGTATTATATTTATCTCCTTCAACATCTCTAATCTTTTATTCCATTCAATTTTTTCATCATATAATATACTATTTTTCTTATATATATAATAAATAATATCACCAATTATAGTATTAATATTTTCTTCTATATCATCATGAGTTGTCTTTTTCTTTAATTCTTCTATATCTTCATATAGATCTCTAAACTCTAGCTTTAAAAAATCATAACTGAAGATCCTATTCATATATCCTCCAAGGCTATTACTTCTACTATTAGTTTATTATATTGATAATCCCTTTATTACGCCTCAAATCCAAATATTGTAACGACCTCCGGGGGCAATCCATTATTTTGATTGACCCCGGAGGTCGTTACATATTTTTACAGCACTTTTGATAAGAAATCTATTGTTCTTGGATTCTTTGGATTTGAGAATATTTCTTCTGGAGTACCTTGTTCCATAATATTCCCATTATCCATAAATAAAATTCTATCTCCAACTTCTCTTGCAAAGCCCATTTCATGAGTAACAACTACCATTGTCATTCCTTCCTTTGCAAGATCTTTCATAACACTTAAAACTTCTCCAACCATTTCTGGATCTAAGGCTGATGTTGGTTCATCAAATAGCATAACATCTGGCTCCATAGCTAGTGCTCTTGCTATTGCTATTCTTTGCTTTTGTCCACCAGAAAGTGATGATGGATAAGCTGTTGCTTTATTACTTAATCCAACTCTATCTAATAGCTCCATTGCCTTCTTTTCTGCTTCTGACTTACTAAGACCTTTAACTTTAATAGGTGCTATTGTTAAGTTTTCTAATACAGTCTTATGTGGAAAAAGATTAAATTGTTGGAATACCATCCCCATCTTTTCTCTAATTTTATTTATATCTACTTTCTTATCTGTAATATCATTACCTTCAAATATTATTTTACCTGAAGTTGGCTCCTCTAATAGGTTTAAGCATCTTAAAAATGTACTTTTACCAGAACCAGATGGGCCTATTACAACTACAACTTCACCTTTTTCTATATGTTCATCTATTCCTTTTAAAACATCATTTTTTCCAAAACTTTTATGAAGATTACTAACGCGAATCACTTTTTTTCATTCTCCTTTCTATAAGAGATATAATTCTACCTAATGTAAATGTCATAATAAAGTAGAATCCTGCTGCTACTATATATGGCTCTAATCCTAAATATGTAGAACCTACTACTACTTTTCCTGCAAACATTAATTCATTAACACCAATTATTGAAGCCATTGATGATTCTTTTATTATTGCAACAAATTCATTACCTATTGCAGGTAATATATTTTTAACAGCTTGAGGTATTACAATTAACATCATTGCTGTACTTTTCTTCATACCTAAACTTCTTGCAGCTTCCATTTGTCCCTTGTCCACCGCTTCTATACCTGCTCTTACTATTTCTGATACATATGCTGCTGAATTTAATGCAATCGCTATTATTGCTGATGTAAATGGACTTAAATCTATTCCAAAGAACATCTTAGAACCAGCATACATAATTAATATTTGTAATAGCATTGGTGTTCCCCTAATTATTTCAATGTAGACTACAGCTATTATCTTTAAGGGCTTAATCTTCCAAATATGAAAGTTTGAGCTCTTCATAAAGAATAATAAAGAACCAAATAATGCTCCAAAAAGTACTGTAATTAAAGAAATTAATAATGTATATTTAACACCTTCTAAATAATAAGGAATATATTGTGGTACAAAACTAAAATCAAAACCCATTTTTTATCCTCCTCTTTTTTGTTTATAAAATTTACTATTTAACAGAGCTTGCCCCAAAGCTCTGCTATAACTAAATTTTATATTTAAAGTTTACTATTACATTTATAGCCCCAATTTTGTAAAAGTAACTTTAATTGCAAATATTATTCTACTATATTAGCACTTGCTGCTAATTCATTAGCTTTTACAATATACTCATCCATCTTTCCTGTTTCATTCAATTCTTTAATAACTTCATTTACTTTAGCTAATAAATCTTCATTTCCCTTAGCAATACCTACTGCATTTCCTCCAGATTCCTCTTCATATGTTGATTGTCCAACTGCTAATTCTGGATTAGTTTTAACTGCCATTTCTGCAACTGGCTTCTCCATAACTATTGCATCAACTTTTCCTGACTTTAATTCTAATATTAAGTTATTAACGTTAGCTAATAATTGCAAATCTGCATTTGGAATTTCATCCTTAGCTATTTGTTCTTGAGTTGATCCTAATTGAGCTCCAACTTTTGCGCCTTCTAAATCAGCAAATGTCTTATACTTGTCCACATCTTCTGCTCTAACTAGTATTCCATGTTGTGAATTATAGTAAATTTCTGAAAAATCTACTACTTTAGCTCTTTCTTCAGTAGGATTCATCCCTGAGATTACTAAGTCTACTTTTCCTGCTGGTAATGCTGCTACCAATGCATCAAAATCCATCTCTTGAATTACTAATTCAACCCCAAGTTCATTAGCAATTTCATTAGCTATATCTACATCAAATCCTCCAATAACATCTTTACCATTTTCATCTATGTAATGAAATTCATATGGTGCGTAATCTGCACTCATTCCAACAACAACTTTTCCTTTTTCTTGAATTGTATCTAATAAATCTTTTTTATTTCCTTCTGAACTTGAATTATCAGATGATCCACATCCAACTAATCCCATAGTCATAATTCCTAATAATGCACTTGCAACCACCTTTTTAATTAATCCTTTTTTCATATTTAAATCCCCCTTAAATCATTCTCTATGTAAAACATCTCCTAATCTATAGCATAATTATACATCGCGTGATTATATTTATGCAATACTTTTTTTGTATTTTTTTAGAAATTTTCATATTTATTCATAAAAACCCTATCTTCAATGAATATTTTTACGTATTTTGTGATTTTTATAAGTCAGAACCGTATATTCCTCATGAATATATTTATGCTTTTATTCATTTTTTTGCATAAATATTATTGTAATGATATTTACTATAAATTCCTTAGAAATTATTTATTTTATTTTGTCCATTTTTTAGTACATGTTGAATAAAATATTATGAACGAGTTATATTTATTTAGGAGTGATTTAATGTCTACATTAAAAGAAAGACATCTATTCCCTGGTGGAAATACTTCAAAAGGATTTTATTCTTTTTATAGATATGTACTTCCACAAGATGATGCTAGACGAATTCTTTGTATAAAAGGTGGTCCTGGAACAGGCAAGTCTCAATTAATGAAAAAAGTTGGAGCTCAGTTTAATAAAAAGGGATATACAATCGAATATCATCACTGTTCTTCAGATCCAAATTCTTTAGATGGAGTTTTAGTAAAAGAATTAAACATAGCTTTATTAGACGGTACTTCACCTCATATAGTAGATCCTATTAATCCTGGTGCTGTTGATGAAATACTTAATATGGGTGACGCCCTAGATATGGATATGTTAGCTAAAAATAAAAAAGAAATAATATCTTTAAATAAAGAAATAGGTAAAAACTTTAAAAGAGCTTATAGATTTTTAGGTTCCGCTAAATGTATTCACGATGATTGGAGTAGCCTAAATTATGAATCTTTAGATTCTAATAAAATTTATAATTTGATTGAGAATTTAAAGAATAATATTTTTAAAACTGATAAATTTGGCTATGGTAATGAACGTCATTTATTTGCAACTGCAATTACTCCTGATGGAATCATTACTTATGCTGACTCTTTGTGTACTGAATTTAAAAAGAAATATGTATTGACTGGCGGACCTGGATTTGGTAAAACTGATATTTTAAAATTTATAGGTAGTTGTGGTCAAAAGAAAGGTTATTCTATTGAATATATGCATGATCCATTTGTTCCTGAACGTATTGAGCATATATTTATCCCTGAAATTTCTACATGTATTATAACTAATAATGAAATTAATCAGGCTAATTATACAGGAATAGAGTATAACTTGTTTGATTATACTAAATTAAATTTATCTTCATCTAAAAATGATGATATAAAATATAATGCTGATTTATTCTATAATTTAGTTAATAAGAGTATTTCTTTAATTCATAATGCTCATCTTTTACATGATGAGTTGGAATCTTATTATATTAAAGCAATGGACTTCTCTATAGCTGATAACATCTACGAAAAAGTAATTAAAAAACTAGAAAAATACGAGTAATATTGTACACTAAAGCATTTGTGCCGTGATGCCGAAAATTAATGATATAACCTCCATTAAGTCATATAATTTCGCTAAGAATTTATATAATACTTCCTTCCGGTAATATCATTAATTTTTCTCTATCACTAGCTTTAAAGCTTAAGTATACAATTTCACATACTCCAATCTAAAAAGTTAACGACTTCTCATATGATCCCCTAGAAGAAGTCGTTAATTTTCAAGTGCGAATATTAATGAAAGCAGTGAATCATAAATTCTAGGCAAAAATTTTACCATTATCAGAAAAATACTATTTTATATTTCAATCTCGTAGTGCTCACAATTTAGTTATATTATTACTTGGTATCCAATAACTTATCTAAATATACAGACTTCATCTGTTCACTGGCCATTGCTTTTTTTACTGGTGAAAGTTTTAATATTGATGATAATATTGCTGCCATGGCTCTATGACTTGCTAATGCTCTATTATCAAAAATAAGGTTAGATAATTGACCTTTTTCTATTGCCATAAGTACAACTCTATGAACTGATGTTGCTGGAGTTATCACTCTTTTACCTCTTGATTTTAGCATTAAGCTATTATTGAAACAATTTCTTACACATACTCCACAACCTAAACACAAGTCTTTATCTACTTCTGCTACTGTTTTCTCCATTGGTGTACCTTTATTTATAACTACATTTTTAATAGCTCCAACAGGGCATTTTCTTATGCATTTTCCACAATTAACGCAAGTATCTTTATTTACTTCTGCAATAAAATTAGTAGTTTCAACTGGATGCATTACTCCAAATTTCTTAGCTGCAAGCATTGCCTCACAACAACAGCCGCAGCAATTACAAATGAAGTTTACTCCCTTTCTAACATTTTCACCACATTGTACTAAATTACTTTCATAAGCTAAATCTAAAAGATCTAAACACTCTGAAACATCTACTTTTCTTGCATGACCATGCTTAATCAATGATGAAGCTGTTGTATTAAATGTCATACATATATCCATTGGTGAATCGCATGCCTTGCCCATATGATGCATCTTGTGTCTACAATAACACATACTAATTCCTATATCACTTGCTGTTTTTATTATATGAGAAGCTCTTTCATAATCTAATACTTCTACTGAATTATCATTTGTAAGAACTTTTTCTTGAACATAAACTCTACCTAATTTAGTTTCTGAACTATAAAATAAATCTTTTATAAAATCCTCTTCTACATTTAAATATTGATAATATAATTCTGCTAATAGTTTTTGATCTACATCCCCTCTTGTTCTCATCATGCTAAACTCTAAGAATCCAGCCATTGGAGGAGGTAGCATAAATGTTCTTTTTCCTTCATGCTCAATATCTAATAGAATTGCTCTACTTGCAAGTTTATTTAGAATCTTTTCTGCTTCTATAGGTTTCATTCCCCATATTTTAGCTGCCTTTTCTATACTAAATGCTTTTATTGGCAACTGAGCAACTAGTTCAGCTTCCTTTGCATCGAATAATGTTTCTAATATTTTATAAAGGGTATCTGATGCAGGTGCCCCTTGTGGAAACCTATTTAACCTCTCTTCCAAGCTTTTGTATGCTGATTTTCCAACTATATGTGACATTAATAATATCCTCCACTCATCTCTATAGTTATTTCTACCACTACATACAATTATTTTCTATTTTTAAAGATTTTATACGCACCTCCGGGGTCAATCCAATATTTGGATTGACCCCGGAGGCAGACCCTTTTTTTTACATTTATTTTCTTAAACTTTCATTTCTCACTATTACATCATGACCTGTATAAGCCATTGCTAAAGCAGCTATTAATAATCTATCATGTGCTTTACTTGTTGTTGTCGCTTTTGCCATTTCAACACTATGACCTACCATTGGGCAATCTGTTATTCCTATATATGGGTGTATAGTTGGTGCAACATAGCTTACATTTCCTATATCGCTTGATCCCCCAGTTGCCTTAGCTTCTTTTATATCTGTAATACCTAATTCTCTTAAATTATTATTAAACATTTCTGATAATGCTTCGTTAGTATTTAAATCATCATAAGGTAATTCATATCTTTCCATTTCAAGTGTTGCTCCAGTCATTAAAGCTGCACCTTCTGCAATCTTTTTAACCTTTTCCACAACTTCAGTTACTCTTTCTTTAGTAGAAGCTCTAAAATAGAAATCTGCAATTGCTTCATCTGGAACTATATTAGCTGCAACTCCACCTTTAGTTATTATCCCATGCATTTTTACATCTGGTGTTACATGTTGACGAAGTGCATCTATTCCGTTAAATAATTGAATAACACTGTTTAAAGCATTTATTCCTTTCTCTGGACATGATGCTGCATGTGCAGTTTTTCCTTTATAAATAAATCTTATTGGGTATAATGCACTACTTGATCCACTTGCTCTAGTTTCTCCATCTGGGTGAACTATCATTGCTGCATCTAATTCATCAAATACGCCAGCTTCTGCTAATATAACTTTTCCCCCATTAGTTTCTTCTGCTGGAGTTCCGTATACTATAACTTTTCCTCCAATTTCGTGTAATACCTTACTTAAAACTACACCTGCACCAGCTGACATAGCCCCTATCATGTTATGTCCACATCCATGACCTATTTTAGGCAATGCATCATATTCACATAAATACCCTATAGTCATCCCTGGTTTTCCACTATCAAAAGTTGCTTTAAACGCAGTAGCCATATCTGCTATTGGAGCTTCTATTTTAAAATCATGCTCTTTTAAGAATGTAGTTAATGCTTCAACAGCCTTATATTCTTCATTTCCTAACTCTGGATTATTATATATGTAATCACTTATTTCAGCTAATCTTTCCTTAATTAATTGACCTTCGTTATATATTCTAGCCTTCATTTCTTCTTCCTCCCACATAATCTAAATTGCAAATCAACTTAAATTTACACTTATATAAAAATATACTCTCTATCTATCATAGAAAATCCTTGTCACCAACAATCTTCTATAACAGATATTGAGCATATTTTAAACTATATATTTATTTATTATACTTAATTTTTAAATCCTATGCCCAACCCATCATCATAGCACAAGTTATAAATATAATACCTAATGCAAATAATATAATTTGTAATGGCATTATCCACTTGAACCATTTTGAATAAGGTATTCCAGCCATTCCTAAACATGCCATTAATACTCCTGATGTTGGGAAAATAGCATTT
>UQQU01000017.1 GCA_900543325.1 uncultured Clostridium sp.
CCTTGATATATAAAGAATTTAAAAGAAAAGTAGTGTAAAAAACTTTACACTAACAAAAATAAAAAGGGGGATTACAAATGAGAGAAATACATATATCAGAAATTATTAGCACGGTAAGAGATCTATGTATAGAATCAAACTATTATTTATCAAGTGATGTAAAGGAATCTTTATGCAAGGCTAAAGAAGATGAAACATGGCCATTAGCAGAAAATGTTTTAGATCAATTAATATTAAACTCCAATATTGCTCAAAAGGAAGATATGCCAATATGTCAAGATACAGGTATGGCATGTGTATTTGTAGAAATTGGACAAGAAGTACATATAGTTGGTGGACTATTACAAGATGCTATTAATGAAGGGGTCAGAAGAGGATATGATGAAGGGTTTCTAAGAAAATCAGTAGTTAAGGATCCTATCCATAGAGTTAATACAAAGGATAATACACCTGCTATTATTTATTATGATATAGTATCTGGTGATAAGATTAAGATTACAGTAGCACCTAAAGGATTTGGATCTGAAAATATGAGTAGGATAAAAATGCTTAAACCTTCTGATGGATTACAAGGGGTAAAAGATTTTATAATTGAAACTGTTAAATTAGCTGGACCCAACCCATGTCCACCAATAGTTGTTGGAGTTGGAATTGGAGGTACATTTGATAAAGCAGCTTATTTAGCTAAGAAAGCTTTGATTAGACCTTTAAATAAACGAAATGATGAGAAATTTTATAGTGATTTAGAAGAAGAATTATTAGAGACTATAAATAAGTTAGGAATAGGACCTCAAGGTTTTGGTGGGAAGACAACTGCCTTAGGATTAAATATAGAAACATATCCAACCCATATTGCAGGATTACCTGTTGCAGTTAATATTAACTGTCATGCAACAAGGCATAAAGAAAGAGAAATATAAGGGGGATATGAAATGATTAAAAGTATAAATACACCTTTAACTGAAGATATTACAACTGAATTAAAGGCTGGAGATAGTATTCTATTAAATGGAACTATATACACGGCTAGAGATGCAGCTCATGGTAGATTAATTAATTTATTAAATGATGGAAAAGATTTGCCTATAAATATGAAAGATGAAATTATATATTATGTTGGGCCTACTCCAGAAAAGCAAGGACATGTTATCGGATCAGCAGGACCAACAACTAGCTATAGAATGGATAGTTATGCTCCTAGACTTTTAGATTTAGGATTAAAAGGAATGATAGGTAAAGGTGCTAGAAATGAAGAAGTAATAGATGCAATTAGAAGAAATAAAGCAATTTATTTTGGAGCAATAGGAGGAGCTGGGGCTTTAATAAGTAAATGCATAACTTCATGTGAAGTAATTGCATATGATGACTTAGGGGCCGAAGCTATAAGAAAGTTAGAAGTAAAAGATATGCCTTTAGTTGTTATTATTGATACTGAAGGGAATAATTTATATGAAATAGGAAAAAGTGAATATCTAAATAGTAATAAATAAAAAAAGCGGATTAATCCGCTTTTTTTATTATAAAGGTTCTATTTAAAGTTATAGATTATTAATAAAATACTTTAAATACTTTGGAATCCCTTACCTTTAACCTCAGAAACATCAATTATAGTAATAAATGCTTTAGGATCAATTCTAAGAATTTTATTCTTTAAGCTTAGCATTTGTGATGTAGTTACTGCAACATATAAAAGCTTCTTTTGGTTATGAGTATAGCCACCTTCAGCCATAAGAGATGTAATACCACGATTCATATCTTTAATGACATAAGTTATTATATCTTCTTCTTTTTCAGTTAAAATAAGAAGAAGTTTTTTGCTAGTAAATCCACTTAAAACTTTATCTAATATAGTGCTTGTAATAAACAAAGATATAAGAGTATATAAAGCTTTAGGTAAACCAAAAATAAATGCTGCTACAGTTACAATAATTAAATTAAATCCAAATCCAACTTTACCTATATCAAGATTAGAATATTTTTTTCTTACAACCATAGTGATTATGTCGGTTCCTCCAATAGAACCATTTCTAAAGAATACTAAACCATAACCAATTCCACTTAAAACACCACCATATATGCAATATAATAATGTGTCATCAACTTGAACTAATGAAGATAAAGGTTTAGTTATCATTAATGCTGTTGAAAAAGAAATCATTCCTATTGCAGTATAGATAGTAAATCTTTTACTAAGAAATTTATAGCTTACAAGAAATAAGGGAATATTAAGTATAAATACAGTAATACCTGATGGAATATTCCATAGGTATTGAAGGATTAGCCCTATACCTGTTACTCCGCCACTTAGTAATCCAGCGTTAGATAAGAATAAATTTACTCCTAGAGAGGAGATAAAACATCCTATTATAATTACTACAACATCAACATAAAAACTTTTACTTTTAAATAAATCTTTCATAATATTACCTCTGTATAGATATATCTATAGTCATCATAAAGATTATATATTAAAAAGTAAACTATGTTAAGTGATTTATTAACTTACTTTTTAATAAAATAAAAGGATTTATTTTAGGAATAATAAGGAATAATAATTCTCTATAAATAATTATTATAGATAAATAAAGAAAAAGATAGTAATTAAATGAAATAGTATTTTTTTTTCGATATTTTGATTTCTACTTTGTTTTACAAGAATAAATAGCAATATTATAATTAACAATATATTGTGTGAAGGATATAAGCATGTACAACATATGGTGGAGGAATGAAAGTGATTAATTTAGATAATATATGCCAAAGAGCAATTGATGGAATAGATGATTTACAAGGAATTTATATAAAAGAAAAACTTATTGAAAGCTGTAAAAATATAATTAGAGAATCTATGGATAATGAAGGAATTAGAGACTCTGTAATTCAAGCAGCATTAGAGTTAACTACCGAACAAGAGCCTAAATGGCAATATGTTGCATCTAAGTTATATGTATATAGATTGTATGATGAGGTTAGAAAAAATAGAGGGATAAATTTAGCAGTTAAGCCTTATAGTAAATTTTATGAGTTTATTAATGAGATGACAGATAAAAATTTGTATGGAAAATATATCCTAGAAAATTATACTAAAGCTGAAATTGAGGAGTTAGAAAAAGAAATAAAGCCTGAAAGAGATTTTATCTTTACTTACAGTGGTATAGACTTACTAACAAAAAGATATTTAATTCAAGATTATAATAGAAAACCTCTTGAGCTTCCACAGCAAATGTTTATGGGAATAGCAATGCACTTAGCTATTCCAGAAAAGAAAGAAGATAGAGTTATGTGGGCAAAGAGGTTTTATGATGTTTTAAGTTCTCTTAAAGCAACTATGGCTACTCCTACAATGTCAAATGCAAGAAAGCCATTTTATCAATTAAGCTCATGTTTTATTGATACCGTAGAAGATAGTTTAAAAGGAATATATAAATCATTAGATAACTTTGCTGAAGTTTCGAAGTTTGGCGGTGGAATGGGAATTTACATAGGAAAAATAAGAGCTATGGGTTCAGCAATAAGAGGATTTAAAGGTGCTTCAGGAGGAGTTATTCCTTGGATAAAGCTATTTAATGATACAGCAGTTGCTGTTGACCAGTTAGGTGTTAGAAATGGATCAGTTGCTATATGGTTAGATGTATGGCATAAAGAGGTACCTGAATTTTTACAATTAAGAACTAACAATGGAGATGATAGAAAAAAAGCTCATGATATATTCCCAGGTCTTTGCTATCCAGATTTGTTCTGGAGATTAGCAGAAGAGGATATCGATGCAAATTGGTATATGATGTGTCCTCATGAGATAAAGTCTGTTAAGGGATATTCTTTAGAAGATTTCTATGGAGAAGAATGGGAAAGAAGATATTATGACTGTGTTAACGATGATAGAATAGACAAAAGAGTTATGTCTGTTAAGGATATAGTTAGATTAATAATAAAAAGTGCAGCTGAAACAGGAACTCCATTTGCTTTTTATAGAGATACCGTAAATAAAATGAATCCTAATAAACATAAAGGAATGATTTACTCTTCAAATCTTTGCACTGAAATAATGCAAAATATGAGTCCAATGGATATTCAAGAAACAACTATATATGATGAGAATGGAGATACTATTATCGTAGAAAAGACTAAAGCAGGAGATTTTGTAGTTTGTAATTTATCATCTGTTGTTTTAGGAAATATAGATGTAAATAGTGATGAAGAAATAGAATATGTAGTTGAAACTCAAATAAGAGCTATGGATAATGTTATAGATTTAAATTACTATTCAGTACCTTTTGCTGAGGTTACTAATAAGAAATATAGAGCTATTGGTCTTGGAACTAGTGGATATCATCATATGCTTGCAAATAATAAAATTCATTGGAATGATGAAAAACATTTAGAATTTACAGATAAGGTATATGAAAAAATTAATTATTATGCAATCAAGGCAAGTATGAATATTGCAAAGGCAAAAGGAGAATATTCATGTTTTAGAGGTTCAGATTGGGATAATGGTGATTACTTTAAGTTAAGAGATTATAATTCAGAACAGTGGATTAAGTTACAAAAAGATATTAAGGAGTATGGTTTAAGAAATGGATATCTTTTTGCAGTTGCACCTAATGGTTCTACAGCAACAATAGCAGGAACATCAGAAGGGGTAGATCCAGTTATGGCAAGATTCTGGTTAGAAGAAAAGAAGGGAAGTATAGTTCCTAAAACAGCACCTAATTTAAGTTGGGAAAATTTCTGGTTCTATAATTCTGCATATAATACAGATCAAACTCTTTCTTTAAAGATAAATGGAATAAGACAAAGACATATAGATCAAGGACAATCATTTAATCTATATATAACAACAGATTTTACTATGAGACAGATAATGAACTTATATATAACTGCATGTAAATGTGGGGTTAAATCAATTTATTATGTTAGATCAAAATCTTTAGAGGTAGAAGAGTGTGAAAGCTGCTCAGCATAGAAGATAAAAAATAGATTAAGAATTTCAGTGTATCCTATAGGTATAGTCAAATTTGAATAGTGGGAGAATAATAATGAATATAAATAAAAAACCTTTATTTAATGAAAATGGTGATATAGAAGTTAGTAAGAAGAGAATGATAAATGGTAATACTACCAACTTAAATGATTTTAACAATATGAAATATGGTTGGGTTGCTGATTGGTACAGACAGGCAATGAACAACTTCTGGATTCCAGAAGAGATAAATTTATCACAAGATTTAAAAGATTATAATAAGCTTAATGAGTATGAGAGAACGGCATATGATAAAATTTTATCTTTTTTAATATTTTTAGATTCAATACAAACAGCTAATTTAAGTAATATAAATAACTATATAACAGCAAGTGAAGTTAATTTATGTTTAACTATTCAAGCTTTCCAAGAAGCTGTGCATTCACAAAGTTATAGTTACATGCTTGATACTATATGTTCACCAGAAAAGAGAAATGAAATTTTATATCAATGGAAAGATGATAAAATTCTTCTAGAAAGAAATAGGTTTATCGGTGAACAATATAATAAATTTTTAGAAAATCCAAGCAAAGAAAATCTTATAAAGACAATTATGGCGAATTTTATATTAGAAGGAATTTATTTTTACTCAGGTTTTATGTTTTTCTACAATCTTGAGAGAAATGGAAAAATGCCAGGATCATCTCAAGAAATACGTTATATAAATAGGGATGAAAATACGCATCTTTGGTTATTTAGAAACTTAATTAGAGAACTTCAAATTGAAGAGGCAGATGTGTTTACTGATGAGTTAGTTAATGAATTAAGGCTTATGATGAAAACTGGAGTTGAACATGAGATTAATTGGGGAAATTATGTGATAGGAGAAAATATCCAAGGAATTAATAAGAATTTAATTGAGTCATATATTAAATTCTTAGGAAATAAAAGACTAAAGGAAATTGGATTAGAACCATTATTTGAAGGATATGATAAAAATCCAGCAGCATGGGTAGATTCTTTAGCTAACGCTAATTCTGTTAAAACAGATTTCTTTGAGGCTAAATCAACAGCATATGCAAAAGCTAGTGTTTTAGTTGATGACCTGTAAGTGAAAGCCCAAATTTTATATTTGGGTACTTAAAGATATATATTGTGTATTTAGTTTAATTATTTAAATTTATATTTTGAGGATAAAGTTTCCACAAAAATATAAATTTTAAAAATTTTAATGATAACGTTCTTTAAAATATGTTATAATAATTTTTGTTCGTATAAAATTTCTATAATATAGATTAAAATTATAAAAAATCTATTTATAAATCCAATTAAATGTTTATATTTTATCACGAAATTTACATAATATTGTAGTAGAGTGATGTAAGGTATAAAGAATATTAATAACAGTACTAAGTTTATGCTTAAGTGTAGGAGGAGAATTGAAATGAAAAAAGGTATCGCTGCATCAAAAGGTTATGCAATAGGTAAAGTATTCATTCAAGAACATGAAGAAATAGTTATAACTGACGCAAAAGTTAGTGACGTAGCTGCAGAAAAAGAAAAATTAAAAGTTGCTTTAGAAGCATCAAAAGAACAGTTAACAGCAATTAAGGAAAAGACACTTGCTGAAATAGGTGAACACGAAGCTGCTGTTTTTGAAGCTCACTTAACTTTATTAGATGACCCAGAGTTCACTGGACAAATGGAAATGACTGTTGAAGGTGAAAGCTTAAATGCTATGAAGGCTGTTCAAAATGTAACAGATACTTTCGTTATGATTTTCGAATCAATGGATGATGCATACATGAGAGAAAGAGCTGCTGATATTAAAGACGTTTCTAAGAGAATCATCTCTAACTTATCAGGAAAAGGTGGAAGTGCATTTGCTATAACTGAAACAAACACAGTTGTTGTTGCTTATGATTTAACTCCATCAGATACAGCGCAATTAGATAGAACAAAAGTTGTTGGTTTCTTAACTGATATCGGAGGAAGAACTTCTCACTCAGCTATTATGGCTAGAACATTAGAAATTCCTGCTGTTGTTGGTTTAGGAGATATAACTAAATCAGTTAAAAATGGTGATTCAATAATCGTTGATGGTATTGAAGGATTTGCAATAATTAACCCATCAGAAGAAGTTATTGCTGAATATCAAGCTAAGAAAGAAAAGTTTGCAGCAGAACAAGAAGAATTAAAGAAACTTATCGAAGTTAAGACTGTAACTAAATCAGGTAAGAGAGTTGAAGTTTGCGGTAACATCGGTAAGCCAGAAGATATAGATCAAGTTTTAGCTAACGGTGGAGACGGTGTAGGATTATTCAGAACTGAATTCTTATACATGGACAGAGACCAAGCTCCAACTGAAGAAGAACAATTCAATGCTTACAAAACTGTTTTAGAAAAAGCTAACGGTAAGCAAGTTGTTATCAGAACATTAGATATCGGTGGAGATAAGGTATTACCTTACTTACCATTACCAGAAGAAATGAATCCATTCTTAGGATACAGAGCTATCAGATTATGTTTAGATAGAAGAGATATATTCAAAGTTCAAATCAGAGCTTTATTAAGAGCTTCTGTATACGGAAAACTTTGCGTTATGTTCCCAATGATTTCAGGTTTAGAAGAATTCCAAGCTGCTAAAGAATTCGTTGAAGAATGTAGAGCAGAATTACATGCTGAAGGAGTTAAGACTTCAGATACAATTCAATGGGGTATCATGGTTGAAATTCCAGCTGCAGCAGTTATGGCTGATGAATTAGCTAAGTATGTTGACTTCTTCTCAATCGGAACTAACGATTTAATCCAATACACATTAGCTGCCGACAGAATGAGTGAAAAGGTATCATACCTTTATAACCCAATGCACCCAGCTGTATTAAGATTAATAAAGATGACTATAGATGGTGCTCACAAACACGGTAAGTGGGTTGGAATGTGTGGAGAAATGGCAGGAGATGAAGCTGCTATCCCTACATTAGTTGAATATGGATTAGATGAGTTCTCAATGAGTGCTACATCAATCTTATCTGCTAAGAAGATAATATTAGAACAAGAATAATATATAGAGAGAGAATCGCATTAGTGATTCTCTCTTTTTCTGTGTTGACATAGTTCTTTAAATTAAAATAATTAGAAATTTTATTGGTATTCACCATAAATCTGATCAAATAACTCCAATGATTTTTTAGTCATTAAAACAATTTGATCCTTTAGTTCATCATAAGTTACTTTATCTCGTTTAGATAATTTACCGCTAATTATATTTCCTTCTGAATCAAGGATATAATAATCAAAGAAGCATAGATAAATTTGAAAAGTATAATAATAAATATAGTAAGATTAGGCTATTTAAAGGAGGTTAAAAATGATTACTGTTATTAAAAATATAAATGTATATGCACCAGAAAAGTTAGGGAAGAAAGATGTTGTTATTGTAAGTGATAAGATTGAAGGAATATATGATAATGTGAATATTCCTAATGATTTTATAGAGATAAAGGTAATAGATGGAAAGGATAAAATATTATTTCCGGGATTTTTAGATTGCCATGTCCATATTATTGGTGGAGGGGGAGAAGGGGGATTTAGGACAAGAACTCCAGAAATATCAGTGATTTCTTTAGTAGAAGCTGGAATTACCACAGTTGTAGGATGCATAGGAACTGATGGGGTATGTAGAAATATGAGATCACTTATTGCAAAAGCAAAAGGACTAGAAGAAGAAGGAATAACATCCTATTGCTATACAGGTTCCTATGAGATACCAGTAAAAACAATTACAGAAAGTATAAAAGGTGATTTTATGATGGTGGATAAGGTTATTGGTGTTGGAGAAGTAGCATTATCAGATCATAGAAGTTCACAATCATCATATCAAGAGTTTGTAAACACTGTAGCTCAAGCCAGAGTAGGAGGATTATTATCAGGAAAAGCCGGAATTGTTAATGTACATTTAGGAGATGGTGCTAGAAGGTTAGAATATTTATTTAAACTTATAGAAGAAACAGAAATTCCACCAACTCAACTCTTACCTACACATATTAATAGAAGTGATAAATTATTTGAAGTAGGAATTGAATATGCTAAAAAGGGAGGATTTATTGATTTAACAACAAGCTCAGATCCAAGATTCTTAGAACCAGGAGAGCTAAGAGCAGGAGAGGGATTAGCACTTTTATTAAAGAATGGTGTAGACATTAAACATATAACATTTTCATCTGATGGAAATGGAAGCATGCCGGTATTTGATAGAGATGGAAAACTAGTTGGCCTTGGAATATGCTCTGTTAAAACTCTTTACAGAGAAGTAAAAGATAGCATACAAGAACATAATGTGCCTATAGAACAAGCAATAAAGGTAATTACTTCAAATGTTGCAGAATTCCTTAAGTTAGATAATAAAGGAAAGATAGAAGAAGGAAGAGATGCAGATTTTGTTATTGTAAATAAAGACAGTTTAGATATTGATATGGTAATTGCTAAAGGAAAAATTGTTGTTGAGGATGGAAAAGCATCTATAAAACCAACATTCCAATAAAAATATGATTAAAAATTTAAGGGCTACCTAAAAGAGTAGCCCTAATTTTTATTATAATGTAAAGAATAAATGTTGTCCTATAGAAACTATATTATGTTTTTCAACACCCTGCATCCAAGTGCAAGTAGCTATATCTGGGTTGTAGAAAAATACAGCATCTCCTGTAGGATCATTACCGCTTAATGCATCATATACAGCATCAAAGCATTCTTGAGTTGGTTGAACATCAATACTACCGTCGACTATACAAGAAAAAGCTTTTGGTTGAAATATAACATCTTGTATAGTATTAGGAAACCCATTATTAAGAGCCCTGTTTAATATAACTGATGCAACAGCAACTTTTCCCTCGTAGGGTTCACCCTTACTTTCAGCATATACAACTTGAGACATTAAATAAATATCTGATTGTGTTAAATAAAGCATCTGATTATTATCCTTAAAAACTTCAACATATTCTTCATCAGATAAATTTATATAGTTATTTCCGTTATTTTCTAAATTTGATAAATTATCTTCTATTCTTGTACTTGCGCTTACCTTAGTAGTAGATAAATTTGATAAGCTTAAGTCAAGTGCTGAAAGAGATAGGGTTAGAATAATACAAAATAAGAATTTTCCAAGTTTCATAAAAAACCTCCTTTTGGAATAACCCAATCGAGATATATTTTACCCAGAAAATTTAAAATAATACAAAACATTATCAGAAAGAGTTTAATAATGATTCAAAGGAAGTTTTTACATCATCATATTTAGAATAAGCATTATCGTAGTTCTTATCTATAGTATCTTTATTTTCCTCATAACTAGGTGAAGATTTCTCATAGATAACAGCAATTTTTAAAGAATTTAAGTAAGTTGAATATAAAGTAAAGGTATTATTTAAGCTATTATAATAAGACATACAACCTTCTGGTATTGAAGAGTAGTTAAAATCTTTCTTTATAGTTTCAAGAGTGCTTTCTTTTTCTTTAATATCATCAAGAATTACATCTAAAGACCTATTTTCTTTTCTTATTAAGTTTATAGCTGGTTCTAAATCATCTAATATTTCATAAAATTCATTGGTGCATTTAGTTAATTTTTCAATATATGCGTTGTATTGAGTTGTTTTAATTGATTCTTCTTTGTTTAATTTTTCTAAAGTATTTAAGTAGCCAATTAAATTGTCTAAAAAGGTTTCACTTTCTTCTGGTAAGGTTAAAGAAAACCCATAAGGAGATAAATCTTCATAACTTTTTTTACAGCTTTCTTTTAAAATTAGTATTTCAGAAGTAATTTCAGATGTAGATAAATTACTAGTATAAGATAAAACATCAATACAATAGCTATATAAATTCTCTGTATTTTCGATACATGAAATTAATGTTGGAATTATGTTAGGAGTATTATTATTTGCTATTACTACAGCAGATACTTTCCCCTTTAGTTCTTCTAATTGCTTTAAATCATCATTTAATATGCTAGAGGCTGATTTACTATTTATAGTTACACCATTAATACATTTTTTTAAAGAAAGATTTATTTCAGATAGTTCGGTAATATAAGGCTCAAAATTTTTTAAAGCTGTATCTTCAGTAGAAATATCATTATTATTAGCAGATGAAGAAATAGAATTATTACGGTTATGTAATAATAACATCATAGAGGAGGTTAAAAATACACAAATTAATAGCGTTATAACAAAGGTTTTATTTTCAAAAAATGATTTTTTTATGCTTTCCATATATATCACATCCTTTAAATTAACTTACAATATTAAATATTATGAAAAAACTTTTTCTATAATTTATATTATTATGAAAAATAAAATATACTTAAATAAATTTATTGATGAAAATAAAAGAAGTTATGAAAGCTAAAAATGAGAAATATGGGAGAATTTAGACTAATAAAAATAGAATTATAATATTTTAACAATTATGAGAATAGTGTATAATTTAATTAGAAAATTTATGGTGGTGGATTAGATGCAAAACTTTATTTCAATGATAATGAATTCACTAAAGAGCATGTCACTTACTGCTATTATTGATATTTTAGTAGTAGCATTTATATTTTATAAAGGATATATGCTTATTAAGGAAACAAGAGCAGAACAGCTATTAAAGGGAATAGCATTTATAATAATATTAATTCCAATTAGTTCTATACTAAATTTGAGTATGCTATATTTTATATTAAGCAAAACTTTAACTATTGGAATAATATCTGTAGTTATAATATTTCAACCAGAAATAAGAAGAGCATTAGAGCATTTAGGAAGAAGTGCTTTTGAAGATAAACATGGTTTTGAAGATAGGGAACAGAGGAATATTTATGTTAGTGAAATTGTCAATGCAGTATCTAACTTAGCAGAAACAAAGACAGGAGCACTAATTGCAATTGAACAAGGAACAGGACTTGGAGAAATAATAGCTTCGGGAACCATATTAGAAGCAAAAATAACATCAAATCTACTTGAAAATATATTTGTTGTAAATACTCCACTTCATGATGGAGCAACAATAATAGGAAGAGATAAAATATTGGCATCAGGATGTGTTTTACCATTAACTAATAATAAAGAAATTAATAAAAAGTTAGGAACTAGACATAGAGCAGCAATAGGACTATCTGAAATATCTGATGCACTTGTTATTATAGTATCAGAAGAAACAGGAATTATCTCTTTGGCTATAAATGGACGTTTAACTAGAAATTATGATAAGGATAGATTAAGAACAATTTTACTTAAGATAATGGAGCATAGAGAAGAAAAGAATGTTAAAACTGCTGGCAAGAAGGTGAAAACATGGATAACTGGAAAAATAAACAGAAAATAATTGTTCAATTAGTATGTCTTTTGCTATCGCTAGGATTATGGATTTATGTAACTAACATAGAAAATCCTATAAAATCTTATGAATTAAGTAGAGTGCCAGTAGAAATTAAAAATGCTGATAGTTTAAAAGATGCAGGGTTAGCACTATCGCCTAATCAGGAGTTTTACGTAAATTTAAAAATAGAAGGTAATAGTCAAGACTTATTTAGTGTAGATAAAAGTGATTTTACCATAAGCGTAGATCTAAATGAATTTGTACTAAAAAATGGAGAAAATAAAATTACTGTAAATATAGAAAATTCTCCTAGTACAGTTAAAATAAAAAATAGTAACGGATTGACCATAACGATAAAGACTGAAGCATATTCTACAAAGGAAGTTCCAGTAAAATCTAAAATTAATGTTATTTCAAAATCAAGTTATTATGTAGCAACACCTATATTTAGTCCAGAAACTATAATCGTATCTGGTCCAGAATCTTTAGTAAATAAAGTAACAAAAGTTGTTGCAGAAGGTGAAGAAAGTAATGCTGTAAAGACAATTGTTAAAAACTATATAGTTACCCCGGTAGATGAAAATGATAAAGAGGTCACTGGTGTTGAATTATCTCAAAAGTGGGCAGAAGCAACTATTGAAATAAACCAAGGTAAGACAGTTCCAATTAAAATTAATACTACAGGAACATTATCAAGTGGTTTAAGATTAAAATCAATAAGTTCAACTACAACAGAGATAGGAATAACAGGACCTGAATCTGCATTAAATTCAATTAATGAAATTGGGACAGAAACTATAAATCTTTCTGAAATAAAAGATAGTACCAATATTGATGTTGCATTAGGCATACCAGATGGAATATTAATTCATAATGGTGAAAACTCCATAACGGTAAGTATAGTTGTAGAAAAAGTACAAACAAAAGAGTTTACTATTGATTATTCAATGATAGGACAGCAGGAAGGTATAAATATTGTTCCTGATAATAATAAAGTGACTATAACAGTTTCAGGCTTTGAAGATGTTTTAAATACTCTTACCGAAGCAAACTTTACTGCAGAACTAGATGTATCTGAATATACTGAGGAAGGTGAATTTTCTAAAGCCCCAACTGTAAATTTAGTTGGGGTAGATAATGTTAATATAGATAATGTAAGTGAAATAAAATTAACTGTATCAAAAGATATACCTACAAATGGAGATGAGGTACAAGAAGAAGTACCACAACAATAATTAAAAAATAAAGTTAGCTTAGGCTAACTTTATTTTTTTCTTTGTATAGTTATTTTAAGACATGGAGAACCTTAACTATTAACTATGTTAATCTTGTGATACAATATTAAAAACTAGAAATAATATTATTAAGGGTGATTATATGACTATAAGAATTAACAACCTAAGTCTTGGGTTAGATGATGATATAAAATTATTAAAAAAGAAAGCAAGCAAAAAATTAAGAATTTCAGTAGATGAAATTAAAGACTTTAAAATAGTTAGAGAAAGTATAGATGCAAGAAATAAAGATAATATTAAGATTACATATGCAATTGAAATTGAACATAAAGATGAAGAAAAGTTAGTAAATAGAGTTCATGATAATGATGTGAGAATAGATAACTCAAAATATGAACCAGATGTTGAGCCAGGTAATGAGGTATTAAATCATAGACCAGTAGTTGTAGGTTTAGGGCCAGCAGGATTATTTTCTGCGTTAATGTTAGCACAAAAAGGATATAAACCATTAGTTATAGAACGTGGAGAAGATGTTGATAAAAGAACAGAGACTGTGGATAAGTTTTGGAAAACGGGTGAGTTGAATCTAGAATCTAATGTTCAATTTGGAGAAGGAGGAGCAGGATCATTTTCAGATGGTAAGCTAACTACTAGAATCAAGGATAAAAAGTGTGACTATGTTTTAGCTGAGTTAGTTAAAGCAGGAGCTCCAAAGGAGATTAGATATGAAGCAAAGCCACATGTAGGAACAGATATATTAAAAGATGTAGTTAAAAATATAAGAAAGCAAATTATTGCTTTAGGAGGAGAGGTTCGTTTTTCTTCTAAGCTTGAATACATAAAAAGTAATAATGGAAAAGTAAAGAGTATAATAGTAAATGGTGATGAAATACCATGTGATGCACTTGTTTTAGCACTAGGACATAGCTCAAGAGATACATATGAAATGTTAAATAGTATTGGAATATTCATGGAACCAAAAGCTTTTGCAATTGGAGTTAGAATTGAACATCCTCAAGAAATGATAAATGTAGGTCAATATGGTAAAATGGCTAGTCATCCAAGATTACAAGCAGCAAGTTATAATTTAACATACCAAAGTAGAGCTTTAGGAAGAGGAGTATATTCTTTCTGTATGTGTCCAGGTGGAGTTGTTGTTGCTGCAGCATCTGAAGATAAAAGACTAGTTTCTAATGGTATGAGTTATCATGCAAGAAATGAGGAAAATTCAAATTCAGCCTTAGTTGTAACTGTTGGCCCAGAAGATTTTGAAGGAACTTCAGTTTTAAGAGGAATGGAATTCCAAAGACATTATGAATCTTTAGCATATAAAGTTGGTGGAGGAAACTATAAAGCTCCTGTTCAATTATTAGGTGATTTTGTTAATGATAGAAAATCAACTAGACTTGGAGCAGTAACACCAAGCTATAAGCCAGGATTTGAATTTGCTGATATGAGAGAGTGCTTGCCTTCATATGTAGTAGAAGGAATAAAAGATGGAGTTAATAATTTTGATAGAAAAATTAAAGGATATGGAAGAGAGGACGCTGTTTTAACTGGAATAGAAACAAGAACTTCAGCACCAGTTAAAATAACAAGAAATGAGAGATTAGAAAGTATATCATTAAGTGGTTTATATCCTTGTGGAGAAGGTGCCGGTTTTGCAGGTGGAATTGTATCAGCAGCAGTTGATGGAATTAAAGTTGCAGAAAGAATTATAGAAAAATATAAACAAATATAATTAATTAATAATAAATATATTTAAAGAAAATCAATAATTATAGAAAATTACTCATTTTCTTTATTTTTATCTATAGAAATAGCTGAAAAATTAACGTGAATTTTCTGAAAATTTAGGTTTTTATTAAAAACTTTGATAAAATAGTATATAGGTAAAAATTTCAATAAATAAAAATAAATTGAAATATCTAATTAATATGGTTAATAAAAGGGTATAGTAAGAGAGGTGTATTATGAGTAAAAATTTTGATGATTTACTTTCAAAGTTAAAAGTAGCAGAAAAAAAGAAATTAGCTGTAGCAGTAGCACAAGATGAGCCTGTTTTAGAGGCTGTTAAAGCAGCAAAGGATAGAGGTATAGCAGATGCTATTTTAGTCGGTGATAGAGCAAAAATTGAAGAAGTAGCAGCTCAAATAGATATGGATTTAACTGATTTTGAAATAATTCATGAAGAAGATGTTAAAATAGCAGCCCTAAAAGCAATACAATTAGTTTCTAGTGGTGCAGCAGATATGGTTATGAAAGGATTAGTAGATACAGCGACATTTTTAAGAAGTGTATTAAATAAAGAGGTTGGGCTTAGAACAGGAAAGCTAATGTCTCATGTATCTGTATTTGAAATTGAAGGAATAGATAGATTAATATTATTAACAGATGCTGCTTTCAATACTTATCCAGATTTAAAACAAAAAGTTCAAATAATAAATAACTCTGTAATGGTTGCAAAAGCTTGTGGAATAGAAAATCCAAAAGTTGCACCAGTTTGTGCTGTTGAGGTAGTAAATCCAGATATGCCAGCAACAGTAGATGCAGCATTATTATCTAAGATGAGTGATAGAGGACAAATTAAAGGATGTATAGTTGATGGGCCTTTAGCTTTAGATAATGCATTATCAGAAGAAGCAGCACATCATAAAGGAGTTACTGGTCCTGTTGCAGGGAAGGCTGATATATTATTACTTCCTAATATAGATGTTGCAAATGTTATGTATAAATCATTAACTTATACAGCACCAACAAAGAATGGTGGTATATTAGTTGGAACATCAGCTCCAGTTATTTTAACATCAAGAGCAGATAGTTTTGAAACAAAGGTAAATTCTATTGCATTAGCAGCATTAGTTTCAGAGGGTAGAAAGTAATATTAGGAGGTATTGAGAATTATGGCATATAAATTATTAATAATTAATCCAGGGTCAACATCGACTAAAATAGGTGTTTATTCAGATGAAAAAGAAGTTTTAGTGGAAACATTAAGACACTCATCTGATGAAATAGCAAAATATGATAGTATTTTTGAACAAAAAGGCTTTAGAAAACAAGTTATAATGAATATTTTGAAAGAAAATAATATTGATGTAAATTCATTAGATGCAATAGTAGGAAGAGGTGGAATGCTTAGACCTATTCCAGGAGGGACTTATGAAGTTACTGATAAATTACTAGAAGATTTAAAAGTTGGAGTGTCAGGTCAACATGCATCTAATTTAGGTGGAATATTAGCAAAAGAAATTGCAAATGAAGTTGGAATAAGAGCATTTATAGTTGATCCTGTTGTTGTGGATGAATTACAAGATGTAGCTAGAATTTCAGGTATTCCTGAACTGCCAAGAAGAAGTATTTTTCATGCATTAAATCAAAAAGCAGTTGCTAAGAGATATGCAAAGGAAAATGGGAAAAGATATAATGATTTAAATCTTGTTGTAGTTCATATGGGTGGAGGAGTATCTGTTGCAGCACATAGAGATGGATTAGTAGTTGATGTAAATAATACTTTAGATGGAGATGGACCTTTTTCACCAGAAAGGGCAGGATCAGTTCCTGTTGGGGATCTAGTTAAATTATGCTTTAGTGGAAAGTATACCCAAGCAGAAATATATAGCAAAATAGTTGGTAAGGGTGGTTATGTTGCGTATCTTAACACTAATGATGCTAGAGATGTTTTAAAAGCTAGAGAAGAAGGCGATGAATATGCTTCCTTAATTTTTGATGCATTTATTTATCAAATATGCAAAGCTATTGGAGAAATGTCTACTGTTCTTAACGGAAAAGTAGATCAAATAATTTTAACTGGTGGAATAGCTTATTCACCTGTAATTGTTAATGCAATTAAAGAAAAGGTTCAATGGATTAGTGATGTAACTGTTTATCCAGGTGAAGATGAACTATTAGCTTTAGCTCAAGGAGCTATTAGAGTTCTTAATGGAGAAGAGGATGCTAGGGAGTATTAGAAATAAAAATAAAATTTGAAATTTTTAAGTGCGTTCTACGCACTTTTTTATTTGAAAAAATATAAGAACATAGTTTTAATTTACAGTAATATGGATAGAATTTATGATATGAAATATTAAGTGTATGGAGGGACTATGAGAAGTAATATTGAAACAAAAAATAAGTTGACTTTAGTATCTGAATTAGGTAATGAATCTAAATTTCAGATTTTAAAATACAATGAACTTAGTGGAATAAATAGAGTAGATAGCGTATCAGCTATTAAGAAAATAGAAAATAGTGGACAAAGGCTTAAGCAAGTAAGAATATTATTAAATGAAAGTGCTGTTAAAATACAAAATAATGAATTAAGTTATATGAAGGGATATATAGAAAGAAACGATTTGATTCATGAATATAAAGGAATTAAAAAATTAATATTTGACTCTAAGCAAATAATTGCTAGTAAGGATAAAACAATATTTAAAGGATCAGGAGAAATTTTATTGAAATCTAGTTTTAGTGACTTTACATTGATAGAATTAGTTGATGAAGAAATAATAATCAGTGATTCAATGTTTTATGCATGTGATGAAGAGATAGAGATTAAAAGTATAAAAGATAATGAAAAGGAGATAAAACTTAAGGGAAATGGAGTTGTGGTATTAAAGCTGCCAGTTTCAGAAAAAGAAATAATAAGGTGTAAACTATTTAATGATAGACTAACAGTTAATGAAGATTTGGTTATATTAAAAAGCAGTAGTATCAATGTTGGTTTTGAAAAGTATTCAAATGTAGTAGATGATAACGTTGAACAGTATATTAATACTTTTTATTATGGTATAGGAGAAGTATGGTTATTACCAACTAGAAGTATATATGATAAATATGTTAAAATAAATTGTTGTTTAGAAGAATTTAATGAATAAACGAAAGAAAAATATAAATTGCACCTTAAATTTAGCACGATAAAGTGTTAAAATTAAGATGTAAGTTAAATAGGAGTGATAATATGGGCCTAAAAGAGTTAGAATTTAAAAATGATTTAGATATGTTATTTCAAGCAATTTTAGAATTAGAAAATATAGATGAATGTTATAAATTTTTTGAAGATATTGCAACTATTACAGAATTAAAGGCTATATCTCAAAGAATTCAAGTAGCAAAAATGCTTAGAGAAAAAAGAGTTTATACAGAAATAGCAGAAGCAACAGGTGCTAGTACAGCAACTATAAGTAGAGTTAATAAGTGTCTTAATTATGGGCAAGGTGGTTATGATTTAGTATTAGATAGGATTAATTCTAAAGGTAAATAAGCTATAAAGCTTGATAAATACAAGGTTGTATGCTATTGTAAAAAAATGGAATAAAGGATATACTATAAGAGTTAAATTGAAATAAATAAGTGAGGTATTATATATGAGTAGAATGTTCGGAACAGATGGTGTTAGAGGAATAGCTAATACAGAATTAACAGCAGAATTAGCTTATAGTTTAGGAAGAGCAGGTGCATTTGTTTTAACAGAAGGGACACATAAACCTAAGATATTAGTTGCTAAGGATACTAGAATATCAGGAGATATGTTAGAAGCAGCTTTAGTTGCAGGTATTCTTTCAGTTGGAGCAGAGGCTGTAATTTTAGGTGTAGTTCCAACACCTGCAGTGGCGCATTTAACAAGAGAATACAATGCAGATGCAGGAGTTATGATTTCAGCATCACATAATCCAGTTGAATACAATGGAATTAAATTCTTTGATGGAAGAGGATATAAGTTATCTGATGAGTTAGAAGATCAAATACAAGCTGTAATAGAAAGTAATTTTGAAGGTGTTCCAAGTCCTGTTGGTGGAGCTGTTGGAAGATCATATACTGAAGAAACAGCATTAAGAGAATATATAGATTATGCAATGAGTACAATTAAAACAGATTTAAAAGGACTTAGAGTTGCTTTAGATTGTGCAAATGGAGCTGCGTATAAGGCGGCAGTTAAAGCATTTAGAGCTTTAGGCGCTAGAGTTTATGTAATTAATGATAATCCAGATGGAAACAATATAAATGAAAATTGTGGGTCAACTCATATGGAAGAGTTAATGGATTATGTTGTAAGAAAGAATTGTGATATTGGATTTGCTTTCGATGGAGATGCTGACAGATGTTTAGCTGTTGATGAAAAAGGAAATATGATAAATGGTGATTTCTTATTAACAATTTGTGCAAAAGCTTTAAAGGAAGCCGGAAAGTTAAATGATGATACTTTAGTAGTAACAGTAATGAGTAATTTAGGATTAGACATTGCTGCTAAGAGAGAAGGAATTAACTTAGTTAAAACTAAAGTTGGAGATAGATATGTACTTGAAGAAATGCTTAAGGAAAATTATATATTAGGTGGAGAACAATCAGGTCACATAATATTCTTAGATCATAATACTACTGGAGATGGATTAGTTACTGCACTTCAAATTGCAGCAATACTTAAGGAAAGTGGTAAAACTTTTAGTGAATTAGCTGGAGTAATGAAAGAATTACCACAAGTATTAGTTAATGCTAAAGTTCCAAATGAAAAGAAAAATATTTATTTAGAAGATAAGGAAATAATTGATGCTATAAATGCTGTTGAAGCTAAGCTTAATGGTGTAGGTAGAGTTCTTATAAGACCGTCAGGAACTGAACCATTAGTAAGAGTTATGCTTGAAGGTGAAAATCAAGAGGAAATAAATGAAATGGCAAATAGCTTAGTAGATTTAATATTAAGTAAAGTTTAATATAATGAAAAATTAATGCCAATATTGGCATTAATTTTTTTTTGTAAAAATTTACGAATTTATTATATTATTATAAAAATATATATAGGATTTTAGATATATTATTAATTAGATATATTATCAATGCGATACTATTTACTGGAAAGAAGTATTAATATATCAATAAAAATGGTGAAATATTAACTAAATACCAAAAACAATTTAGAAAATATAAAAAATATAATTAATTTACTAAAAATAGGAAGAGTGTATTGACAGAGTGATAAAAGAAAGAGTAAGATATTAACAATAGAATATTTTGGAAGTTCTTTTGAGAAATAAAAGCTATGATAGAGATGTTTATTTAGATAAGAAAGTTTCAGAGAGTCCATGGATGCTGTGAATGGATACTTTAACTAAATAACGATCACTCTTAAGCTGTATCCTGAACACTAGTTACTAGTAAGTAGGGGGGTACCGGTAAGCACCGTTAAATGCAAGGGTTTGTTTGAGCCTAGTGATATTAATGATGAGGAATTTTATCCCGCCGTTATGATTTTATCATTAAGGGTGGGATTTTTTTAACCTAATTTAGAACCATTTTGTTCAATAATTACAAATTATTTGATTGGGGGTATTAAAATGGAAAGACATGTGTTATCTGTCTTAGTTAGGAATTCTTCAGGAGTACTAACAAGAGTTTCAGGGCTATTTGCAAGAAGAGGGTTTAATATTGATAGTTTAACTGTTGGAAGGACAGAGAATCCAGATATTTCAAGAATGACTATTACTTTAAATGGAAATGAAGATGTTTTAGAACAATTCACTAAACAGTTAAATAAATTAGAAGATGTTTTAAGGGTATTAAATTTAAAATATGATAATTCGGTATATAGAGAGTTAGTACTTATTAAAGTTAAAGCTGATGCTGAGCAAAGAGCAGCGGTAAATGAAGTGGCAAAGATATTTAGAAGTAAAATCATAGATGTTTCGCCAGAAACATTAACTATTGAGTTAACAGGAGATGATAGTAAAATAAATGCTCTTATAAAGCTTTTAGAAGAGTATGAAATAAAAGAATTAGTAAGAACAGGAGTATGTGCATTAGAGAGGGGAGCTAATGATATAACAGACTACTGCGAAATCTTTAATTAGTTAGAAGATAGGAGTTAAGGAATGAATTCAGTATTAGCTGAATTTAGAAAATTAAACTACTAACTATCTATAAGGGGGCTTTTAAATTTGAATAGAAATATAGAAATTTTTGACTCTACCTTAAGAGATGGGGCCCAGGGACATGGCATATCATTTTCATTGGAAGATAAACTGAAAATAGTTAAAGCATTAGATGATGTAGGAATTGATTATATTGAGGCTGGTAATCCTGGGTCAAATCCTAAGGACATGGAGTTTTTCAAAGTAGTGAAAGGTATAAAATTAAAGAATTCTAGATTAGTTGCATTTGGTTCAACAAGAAAACCAGATATAAAAGTTAAAGATGATGTAAATATAAAAAGCTTGATAGAGGCCAACACAGATGTGGTATCGATATTCGGAAAATCATCAGCCTTTCAAGTTACTGATATATTAAAGACATCTTTATCAGAAAATTTAAAGATGATAGAAGAAACTATAAAATACTTAAGGGAAAGTAATAAAGAAGTGATATTTGACGCTGAGCATTTCTTTGATGGATATAAAGAGAATAGTGAATATGCAATGTCGACTTTGAAAGTTGCAAAGGAATCTGGGGCAAAGACATTAGTTTTATGTGACACTAATGGAGGAACATTACCTAGTGAAATAAAAGAAATAACATATGAAGTGATGAAAAAATTTGGAAGTATGATAGGAATACATTGTCATAATGATATAGGAATGGCAGTGGCAAATTCAATAATATCAATAGAATCAGGTGTGTCACATATTCAAGGAACTTTTGTTGGGGTAGGAGAACGTTGTGGAAATACTAATTTAAGTACTGTAATTCCAACAATAGCACTTAAAATGAATCTTAATATAAAGGCAAAAAATTATTTAAAAGATTTAACAGCAAAGGCTAGATATATTTCAGAAATATCAAATATTCAATTAGAAGATTCAGCTCCTTACATTGGTAAAGCGGCATTTGCACATAAGGGAGGAATGCATATAGATGCTATTTGTAAAACACCACAATCCTATGAGCATATAAAACCAGAGATGGTGGGGAATAAAAGAAGATTTTTATTATCAGAGGTAAGTGGTAAAAGTACAGTTTTACAAGAAATACACAAAATTTTTCCCAATGTGAAGAAAGATGGAGAAGAAGTCCAAAAAGTAACTAAAAGATTAAAAGAGCTAGAGTATGAAGGATATCAATTTGAAGGTGCGGAAGGTACCGTTGAATTATTGATAAGAAAAACAATAGGTAAGTACAAGCCTTTTTTTAAGCTAAATCATTTTAAAACAATAGGAGAAAATCCATGGAGTAATGGAGAATTTAGTTCAACTGCTTTAATTAATGTAACTGTTGATGGAAAAACTGAAATGACAGCGGCTGAAGGTGATGGACCTGTAAATGCTTTAGATAAAGCACTTAGGAAAGCATTAGAGGTATTTTATCCAGAGCTGAAGGAAGTTAAGTTAGTTGATTATAAAGTTAGAGTTTTAGATTCTGAAAGCACTACAGGGGCAAAAGTTAGAGTATTAATAGAAAGTACTGATGGAAATGAAAGTTGGAGTACAGTTGGGGTATCTAAGGATGTAATTCAAGCAAGTTGGATTGCATTAGTTGATTCAATAGAATATAAGCTTATAAAAGATATTGAAAGAAAAGCAAAAGCATATTTATAAAGGGGGAAACCGTCATGGCAATGACAATGACACAAAAAATATTAGCTGCACATGCAGGATTAGAAAGTGTAAAAGCAGGACAATTAATAGAGGCAAACTTAGATTTAGTATTAGGAAATGATATTACTTCTCCAGTTGCAGTAAAAGAATTTCAAAAGTTTGGGGTAAAAAAAGTATTTGATAAGGATAAGATAGCAATTGTTCCAGATCACTTTACTCCTAACAAAGATATAAAGGCAGCAGAGCAGTGTAAATTTATTAGAGAGTTCTCAAGAGAAAAAGGAATAACAAATTTCTTTGAAATAGGTGAAATGGGAATAGAACATTGTTTATTACCAGAGAAAGGATTAGTAGTTGCAGGAGATGTAGTTATTGGTGCAGACTCTCATACTTGTACTTATGGTGCATTAGGAGCATTTTCAACAGGTATAGGATCTACTGATATGGCTGCTGGAATGGCTACAGGGAAATGTTGGTTTAAGGTTCCTTCAGCATTAAAGTTTGTTTTAAAAGGAAAACCATCAAAATGGGTAAGTGGTAAAGATGTAATACTTCATATTATCGGAATGATAGGAGTAGATGGTGCTTTATATAAATCAATGGAATTCTTCGGAGATGGACTTAATTATTTATCAATGGATGATAGATTTACAATGGCAAATATGGCTATTGAAGCTGGTGGAAAGAATGGAATATTCCCTGTTGATGAAAAAACAATTGAATATTTAAAAGAGCATGGAAAGAAAGAATGGAAAGTATATGAGGCTGATGAAGATGCCGAATATGATGAAGTTTATGAAATAGATTTATCTACTTTAAGACCAACAGTTTCTTTCCCACATTTACCAGACAACACAAGAACTATTGATGAAGTTGGGGATATAGATATAGATCAAGCTGTAATAGGATCTTGTACAAATGGAAGAATTTCAGATTTAAGAGTTGCAAGAGATATATTAAAAGGTAAAAAAGTAAATAAGAGAGTTAGATGTATAGTGTTCCCTGGAACTCAAAAAATTTATTTACAAGCATTAGAAGAAGGAATAATAAAGGATTTAGTAGAGGCAGGAGCAGTTGTTTCAACTCCAACTTGTGGTCCATGTTTAGGTGGGCATATGGGTATATTAGCTAAAGGTGAAAGAGCAATTTCAACTACTAATAGAAACTTTGTAGGAAGAATGGGACATGTTGAATCAGAAGTTTATTTAGCAAGTCCAGCAGTTGCGGCAGCTTCAGCAATAACAGGAAAAATAACAAATCCGGAAACACTTTAAGGGGGTAAATAAATATGAAAGCAACAGGAAGAGTTTTTAAATATGGAGATAACGTAGATACAGATGTAATTATACCAGCAAGATATTTAAATACATCAGATCCGAAAGAATTAGCAGCACATTGTATGGAAGATATAGATTTAGATTTTGCAAAGAAAGTTCAAGAAGGAGATATTATAGTTGCAAATAAAAACTTTGGATGTGGGTCATCTAGAGAGCATGCACCTATAGCAATTAAGGAAAGTGGAATTAGTTGTGTTATAGCTTCAACTTTTGCAAGAATTTTCTATAGAAATGCTATTAATATTGGTTTACCAATTCTTGAATGTGACCAAGCGGTTAAAAGTATTGAAGCAGGGGATAAGTTAGAAGTAAATTTTGATACTGGAGTTATTAAGAATTTAACTAAAAATGAAGAGTATCAAGGAGAAGCATTCCCAGAATTTATGCAAAAAATAATAAATAGTAACGGTCTTATAGGATATATAAAAAATTCTCAAGAAAAATAAGAGTTTATTAAATTAAAAATATGAGGCAATAAGCGTAAAAGTAAGTTAAGTACATGGTATAGATTAAAAATATGGAACTGTACTTAGTTTATAAATGGAGTTAAGGGGGATAAATTATGAATTTTAATATAGCAGTTATACCAGGAGATGGAATAGGTCCAGAGGTTGTAGATGAATCAATAAAAGTATTAAGTAAAATTGGGGAGAAATATAATCATAACTTTGAATTTGAATTTTTACAAGCAGGTGGATGTGCAATAGATAGTTTAGGAACACCATTACCAGAAAAGACTTTGGAAATTTGTAAAAAAAGTGATGCAGTACTATTAGGAGCTGTTGGTGGGCCAAAATGGGATGATCCTAATGCGAAGGTTAGACCAGAACAAGCTTTATTAGGATTAAGAGGTGGATTAAATTTATATTGTAATTTAAGACCAGCACTTTTATATAAAGCATTAAAAGAAGCATCACCATTAAAAGACACAATAATTGGAGATGGAATTGATATTTGTGTTGTAAGAGAACTTACTGGAGGAATTTACTTTGGTGAGAGAGGGCGAGATGTTGTTGATGGAGTTGTTTCAGCATATGACACTGAAAGATATAATATAGAAGAAATAGAAAGAATAGTAAAAATAGGCTTTGATACAGCAATGAAGAGAAATAAGAAATTAACAAGTGTTGATAAGGCTAATATATTAGAAAGTTCTAGATTATGGAGAAGTGTAGTAGAAAAAATGTCTAAAGAATATCCAGAAGTAGAAGTTAATCATTTATATATTGATAATGCTTCTATGCAATTAGTTAAAGATCCTAGACAATTTGATGTTATTGTTACTTCAAATATGTTTGGAGATATATTATCAGATGAAGCATCTATGATTACAGGATCAATAGGAATGTTACCTTCAGCATCTTTAGGGAAAGGTACTTTAGGAATGTATGAACCAATACACGGATCTGCACCTGATATTGCAGGAAAAGGAATAGCAAATCCATTAGCAACAATTCTTTCTACAGCTATGATGTTAAGATATAGCTTTAATTTAGAAAATGAAGCAAAAGATATAGAAAATGCAGTAGTTAAAGTTTTAGAAGAAGGTTATAGAACTGGAGATATTAAGAGCGAAGGTACTACTCTTGTTGGTACTAAGGAAATGGGAACTCTTGTTGTAGAGAGAATTTAACTAAATTACGAAGTTAGTATGAGGTGAATAGAGATGAGAAGTGATGTAGTAAAAAAAGGAGTCACAAAGGCTCCGCATAGATCGTTATTTAAGGCATCAGGATTAACTGATGAAGAAATAAATAAGCCTTTAATAGGTGTTGTTACATCCCAAAATGATATAATTCCAGGACATATAAATTTAGATAAAATTGTTGAAGGTGTAAAAAAGGGAATATTAATGTCTGGTGGAACACCATTAGTATTTCCAACTATAGGGGTATGTGATGGTATTGCAATGGGGCACGAAGGAATGAAATATTCTTTAGCTACAAGGGAACTTATAGCAGATTCTATTGAATGTATGGCAAAGGCACATGCATTTGATGCATTAGTATTTATACCAAACTGCGATAAGATAGTTCCAGGAATGGTTATGGCAGCTTTAAGATTAAATATACCATCAGTAGTTGTAAGTGGTGGTCCAATGTTAGCTGGTAAATTTAAAGATAAAGAGGTTTCCTTATCTACAATGTTTGAGGCAGTTGGATCTGTGGAAAGTGGTTTAATGCTAGAATCAGATTTAGCTGATTTAGAAGAAAAAGTATGTCCTACATGTGGATCATGTTCAGGAATGTTTACAGCAAATTCAATGAATTGTTTATGTGAGGTATTAGGAATTGCTTTACCTGGAAATGGAACAATACCAGCTGTTTATTCAGAAAGAATTAGACTTGCTAAGTATGCTGGTATGGCAGTAATGAATCTTCTAGAAAAAGATATAAAGCCAAGAGATATAATTACTGAAGAATCTATAAAAAATGCTTTAACAGTAGATATGGCTCTTGGATGTTCAACAAATAGTGTTTTACATTTAACTGCTATTTCAAATGAGGCAAAATCTCCTATAAATTTAGATATTATAAATGAAATGTCAGCTAAAGTACCTAATCTTTGCAAATTAGCACCTGCTTCTGATACTCATATTGAAGATTTATATGCAGCAGGTGGAATAAAAGCTGTAATGAGCGAGTTAAATAAAAAGAATTTATTAAATCTAAATTGTATTACAGCAACAGGAAAAACTGTTGGAGAGAATATAGAAAATGCTAAAGTTTTAGATTATTCAGTAATAAAGCATATTGAAGAACCATATAGTGAAACTGGTGGAATTGCAGTTTTAAAAGGAAATCTAGCTTTAGATGGTGCTGTAGTTAAAAGATCTGCAGTACTTAAAGAAATGTTAAAACATCAAGGACCAGCTAAAGTTTTTAACTCTGAAGAAGAAGCTATAGAAGCTATTTTAGGTAAGAAAATAGTTGATGGCGATGTTGTAGTAATTAGATATGAGGGTCCAAAAGGCGGACCAGGAATGAGAGAAATGTTATCACCAACTTCAGCAATTTGTGGAATGGGATTAGATAAGTCAGTAGCTCTTATAACTGATGGAAGATTTAGTGGGGCAACAAAGGGAGCAGCAATAGGACATGTATCACCAGAAGCAGCTGAAGGTGGAAATATTGCTTTAGTGCAAGATGGAGATATTATTTCGATAGATATATTAAATGGAAATTTAGATTTACTTGTAAGTGATGAAGAGCTAGCTAAGCGTAGAGAAGCCTTAAAACCAATGGAACCAAAGGTTAAGGAGGGTTATTTATCAAGATATGCTAAGTTAGTAAGTTCAGCAAGTACAGGAGCAATTTATAAATAGTTAGTAGCTAATCTACTAATTAAAATAAGGGGGGGTAGTTAAATGTTATTAACAGGGGCTGAAATTCTTGTTAAATGTTTATTAAGCGAGGGTGTTGATACTATTTTTGGATATCCTGGAGGGGCAGTATTAAATATTTATGATTATTTGTACAAATATAAAGACAAAATAAAACATTATTTATCCTGCCATGAGCAAAGTGCAGCTCATGCAGCAGATGGATATGCAAGGTCTACTGGTAAAGTTGGTGTTTGTATAGCAACATCAGGACCAGGTGCAACTAATCTTGTTACAGGAATAGCAACAGCTTATATGGATTCGGTTCCTTTAGTTGCTATAACAGGAAATGTTTCAAAAGACTTACTTGGTAAAGATAGCTTTCAAGAGGTTGATATAACTGGCATAACAATGCCTATAACAAAGCATAATTTTATAGTTAAGGATGTTAATAATTTACAAGAAATAGTTAGGAAAGCATTTTATATCGCTAGAGAGGGAAGACCAGGACCAGTTCTAATAGATATACCAAAAGATATAACAGCAGCTAAGACAGAGTACAAAGATTTAGAGCCAATAGAGGTTGAACCTAAAAGTAAGCATATAACAGAAGAAGTTTTAGAGCAAGTTGCAAAATATATAAATGAATCTTCTAGACCTCTTATATATGCAGGTGGTGGAGTTATTAATGCTGATGCTACAGAGGAGTTAATTAATTTCGCTGAAATATTAAATGCACCAGTAGCAACAACTCTAATGTGTAGAGGAGCAATACCTTCTGACCATAGATTAAATACAGGTATGATAGGAATGCATGGAAGTAATGCATCTAATATTTTAGCAACAAAATGTGATTTGATAATTGCATTAGGAGCAAGATTTAGTGATAGAGTAATAAGTGATAAAGAGTTTATTAATAATGCTAAGGTTATACAAATAGATGTGGATCCAGCTGAAGTAAATAAAAATGTAAAAGTTGATTCATTCATTATAGGTGATATAAAAGTTGCATTACAAAGATTAATGCCTTTATTAAAAAATAAAGAAAATAAAGAGTGGTTAAATACTGTAGATGAGTTGAAGCTTTTATCTATAACTAAGAATAATAAGGATAATGGAGAGGAGTTAACTCCAAGATTTTTATTTGAAAAGCTTAGTGATATGGATAAAGGGGATTTTATTATAGCAACAGAAGTTGGACAGCATCAAATGTGGACGGCTCAATATTTTAACTTTAAAACTCCAAGAACATTAATATCTTCAGGGGGGCTTGGAACAATGGGATTTGGATTAGGAGCTGCTATAGGAGCAAAGGTTGCTAATCCAGAAAAAACTGTATTTAATATCGCTGGAGATGGAAGCTTTGGTATGAATTGTAATGAATTTGCTACTGCAGTTAAATATAATATTCCAATTAAAGTTATTGTAATGAACAACAATGCTTTAGGAATGGTTAGACAATGGCAAAGTCTTTTCTACGAAGCAAGATATTCTCAAACTACTCTAGATAGAGCAACTGATTTTGTTAAGCTTGCAGAAGCTTTTGGCGGTGTTGGATTTAGGGTTGAAAAGAGAGAAGAGTTAGAAGGTGTATTAAAAGAAGCATTGGCTATAAATAAGCCTGTAATTATTGATTATAGGATAGATAGTGATAAAAAAGTATTTCCTATGGTTGCACCAGGTGCACCAATTCACCAAATAATAAATGAGGAAGACTTAGAATGTTAATCTAAATTTCTATCATAGGAATAATGGTAGCAATTTTTAATAAATAAAAATAATAAATAAATAAATAAATAAATAAATCGGGGGTATCAAAAATGGCAAAAATGTTTTATGAAAAGGACACAAATTTAGATTTATTAAAAGGAAAAAAAGTTGCAGTAATTGGATATGGTAGCCAAGGACATGCACATGCGTTAAACCTTCATGAAAGTGGAGTAGATGTAGTAGTTGGATTATATGAAGGAAGTAAATCTTGGGATAGAGTTAAAGAAGCAGGATTAGAGGTAGCAACAGTTGCTAATGCTGTAAAGAGTGCTGATGTTGTAATGATGCTTGTACCAGACGAAAAACAAGCTAAATTATATAAAGAAGAAGTTGCACAGTATTTAGAAGCTGGAAATGCTTTAGTATTTGCTCATGGATTTAACATCCACTATGGACAAATAGTACCACCAGCAGATGTTGATGTATTTATGGTTGCTCCAAAGGGACCAGGACATATGGTAAGAAGAACTTATACTGAAGGTTCAGGAGTTCCTTGTTTAATAGCTGTTCATCAAGATGCAACAGGACAAGCAAAAGAATTAGCATTAGCTTATGCAAATGGTATTGGTGGAGCAAGAGCTGGAGTTTTAGAAACTACATTTAAAGATGAAACTGAAACAGATTTATTCGGAGAACAAGCAGTTCTTTGTGGTGGATGTACAGCATTAATAAAAGCCGGATTTGAAACTTTAGTTGAGGCAGGATATGCTCCAGAAAATGCTTACTTTGAATGCTTACATGAAATGAAACTTATTGTTGATTTAATGTATCAAGGTGGAATGGCTGCTATGAGATATTCTATTTCTGATACTGCTGAATATGGAGATTATATGATTGGTAATAGAATTGTTACTGATGAAACTAAGAAAGAAATGAAGAAAGTATTAACTGAAATTCAAGATGGTACTTTCGCTAGAAACTGGTTAATGGAAAACCAAGTTGGTAGACCACAATTTAATGCAATGAGAAGAATGGAAGCTGAGCATCCAATTGAAAAAGTAGGTAAAGAATTAAGAGAAATGATGTCTTGGATTGATACTAAGAAATTAGACTAATAAATTAATCTTATGGACTTTAGGAATCGCATTTTTAGGATTAAGAATGTGATTCTTTTTTTGTAGTATTTTACAAATTGTTAGGAAGTTAGTTCCTAATAATGTTAGTTGATGGTAAAATATTCAATGTATAATTCTAAAATATAAAATCAAGGGAGAGAGGTATATGGAATTAAAAGTAAAAGTAGAGAATAAAAAAGTATTTAATAGAATTGGACTTGCTATTTTTGCTTCAATGATATTAGTAAATATTATTCAAGTCGTATTTTTTGGAATCATTGGAGTAGTTAATCAAGAGCTATTATCAGCTCCATGGATAAATTATGCTGCAATTGCAATTAGTTTTTATTTAATAGGATTTCCTGTATTTTATCTTATGATTAAAAAATTACCGGAAGAAGAAAAAAGAGAAAGTAGAACACTTGGAGTTTTTGAAGTCATAAAAATATGTTTTATGTCTTATAGTTTAGTATATATAGTTAATCTTTTGACTAATCTTCTTATGATGTTGATAGCAGTATTTAAAGGTAGTGAAGTTACAAATCCATTAGTAAATGTGATTGAAGGAAGCAATTGGATATGGTCATTAATTTTTGCAGGAATATTATCTCCTATAATTGAAGAAATGATGTTTAGAGGTGTAATGTTAAATAAGCTAAGAAGATATGGTGATAAAGTTGCAATAATAACAACTGCAATATTATTTGGATTATTTCATGCAAACTTCTCACAATTTTTCTATGCAGTAGCATTAGGGATAGTTTTTGCTTATGTTACATTAAAAACAGGAACTATAAAATATTCAATAATACTACACATAATTGTGAATATGATGGGAAGTGTTATTTTACCAGCTGTTATTGGTGACGGTAGCAATATAGTAGCTGTTGGATGTGTAGGATTAGCATTATTAGCAATAGTAATAGTAGGATTAGTATTATTAATAAAAAATAGAAAAAATATATCATTATTAGATGGTGAAATTAAATTAGAAAAGGGAGCTGCATTTAAAACTATTTGGGTTAATGTAGGAATGATATTATATGTAGTAATTTCTTTGGTTTCTATGATATCTATATTGTTTATGTAGGTTAAATAAAAATAAGAATTACTATAATATTTTTAAAAGGTATATCTTAAATATAAGGTATGCCTTTTATTTTATATATAAATAAAGGTTTAATATTTATTATTATATAATATAATTCAATATTAAAAAGAAAAACACGAACGTTCATATAAAAAAACAGCGATATTTATGAAAAATAACTAAAAAACCTGGACAAATATTCGTATTTGTATTAATATTATTCATATAATTAAAAGTAATCGTGTTTATCGTATAAAGTTGGAAATAGGGTCCAACAGTTTCTACCAAATCACCATAAATGATTTGACTACGATATGTTTTATATAAGAAAATACTACTCTAATCTAAGTATTATATAAACATATAAATAGAAAACAATCACTAATTTACATATCAAATTTATACTCTACATGCGATAAATATTACGATTACAATAAAAAGCATGGGGGTAAACAAATGACAAGATTCATATCTGAATACTTTAATTTTCAAGAAAAAAATACAAATTTTAAAACTGAAACAATAGCAGGAATAACAACATTTTTAACAATGGCATATGCCTTATTTTTAATTCCTAGTGTTTTAGCAGATGCAGGTATGCCAGAAAAAAGTGTCTTTGTTGCAACAGCATTAGCTGCAGCAATTGGTACATTAATAATGGGTGTATTTGCAAAGTTTCCAATGGGATTAGCTCCAGGAGTTGGATTAAATGCTTTCTTTACATATAGTGTATGCATAGGAATGGATATTCCTTGGCAAACAGCATTATCAGGAGTACTTGCATCAGGGGTTATATTCTTAATAATATCAGCAACAGGATTAAGAGAGTTAGTTATTAAATCAATACCAACAAATTTAAAATTTGCAGTAAGTGCAGGAATTGGATTATTTATAGCTTTTATTGGTTTAAAAAATGCAGGAATAGTTGTAGCAAATGAAGCAACATTTGTAGGGCTTGGAGATTTAACAAATCCAACAGTATTACTTTCAATATTTGGACTTATTGTAATGGCGATATTAATGGTTAGAGGATCTAATATAGCAATATTTATTGGAATGGTAGCAACAGTAGTTGTTGGAATGATATTTGGATTAATAGATGTTCCAACTTCAATAATATCAATGCCACCATCAATAGCACCTACATTTGGAGTTGCCCTTCAAAACATAGGAAATATATTTAATCCACAAATGATATTAGTCATCTTTACTTTCTTATTTATGGACTTCTTTGATACAGCAGGTACAATGGTTGCAGTTGGTTCAAAGGTTGGACTACTTAAAAAAGATGGTTCAGTTGAAAATGGATCTAAGGCATTACTTGCAGATTCAGTTGCTACTTGTATAGGATCAATATTTGGAACTACTAATACTACATCTTATGTTGAATCATTATCAGGAGTAGCAGTAGGAGCAAAAACAGGATTTTCAAGTGTTGTAGTAGGAATATTATTTTTAATTTCATTATTCTTCTCACCACTACTTACAGTAATTACTTCAGCGGTAACTGCACCAGCACTTATTCTAGTTGGTTCATTAATGTGTAGTAATCTTAAGGAAATTGAATGGGATAAACCAGAAGTTTCAATCTCAGCATTTTTAACTGTAATATTAATGCCTTTAACTTATAGTATTGGTGAAGGTATAGCATGTGGATTCTTATCATATGTGGTACTTATGATATTTAAAGGAAAAGCTAAAAAAGTACATCCAGTTATGTATGTATTAGCAGCATTGTTTGTAATATATTTTGCGATAAGATAAAAGTGAAAAAAATTTTTAATTAGACAATATAGGTTCTATTAACTAAATAGAACCTATATTTTTTGCTTTTATATAGTATTTATTGACGAAAATCATTGGTAATTGTAAGTATTTATAAAAAATAAGTGTATGTAATAATTTTTGTATAAATATTGGGTAATTAAAAGAGGTAATACTAATAAGGGAGAAAAATGAATATATTAGTTGTCGAAGATGATAATATTTAGAGGAAAAATTTAGTTGATAATATTATATAAGCTATAGATAAGAGAAATACTTTACAATAATAATTTGAATCTGTATAATTAATTTGTAATTTGTTAAAAATAATTATAGTAATTGCGCTGAAGAGGAGCAGTAAATAGAATTTTAATTTAAAGCGATTTAGGGATGGTGTAAGCCTAAAATTTAAAACTATGGAAGGAAACCTTGGAGCAATAAAAATTAATAAGTATTTGAGTGGGTTAATAATTTATATTGACCAATTTAGGTGGTAACGCGGAATATAAGTTTTCGTCCTAATAATATTTAGGATGGAAACTTTTTTATTTGGATATAAATGGGTGTGCCTCCGGGGAGCAGCCATTTTTTTACATTATATATAAAGGAGAATTAAATATGGCATTTGAAAAGTTAGCTGAAATAATATTCCCTAATGTTGAACATGATAGAGAATATTATATAGCAAAATATCCAAAAAGAAACTTAAAAGAAGGTGCTAGAGTAACTAGATATGCACCATCACCAACAGGATTCCAACATATAGGTGGAGTGTTTGCTGCATTAATCAATGAAAGATTAGCAAGTCAAAGTGAAGGTGTTTTCTATTTAAGAATAGAAGATACAGACCAAAAAAGAGAAGTTGAAGGTGCTATTGAAGATACAATCGCAACTATGCATAACTTTGGAATGGACTTCAGTGAAGGAATGACTGGTCAAGAAACTTCAAAAGGTGAATATGGTCCATACAGACAAAGTGAAAGAGCTGAAATATACAGAACTTTTGCTAAGGATTTATTATTAAAAGGTTTAGCATATCCAGATTTTTGTACTCCAGAAGAATTAGCAGCATTAAGAGAAGAGCAAATTGCTAATAAAATAACTCCAGGATACTATGGAGAATATGCTAAATACAGAAACATTACTGAAGAAGAAGCTATTGAAAGAATAAACAATGGTGAAGCTTATATTTTAAGATTAAAATCACCAGGAAATATTGAAAATAGAGTAGAATTCCATGATTTAATAAAGGGAGATATATCTTTCCCAGAAAATAATCAAGACGTAGTTTTAATAAAAGGTGATGGACTTCCAACATATCACTTTGCACATGCAATAGATGACTATCTAATGAGAACTACTGATGTAATAAGAGGAGAAGAATGGTTATCATCACTTCCAATCCACGTTCAATTATTTGAAGTATTAGGATTTGAAAGACCAAATTATGCTCATATTCCAACAATAATGAAACAAGAAGGTGGATCTAAGAGAAAGCTTTCTAAGAGAAAAGATGCTGAAGCAGCTGTTTCTTACTACAATGAAGTTGGATATCCAGTAGTATGTGTTATTGAATACTTATTAAATATAGTAAACTCAAGCTATGAAGAATGGAGAGCAGAAAATCCAACTGCTGATTACCATGAATTCCATGTTGCTTTAGAAAAAATGAGTAAGAGTGGAGCATTATTTGATTTAGTAAAATTAAATGACGTTTCTAAAGATGTTATAGCTAGAATGCCAGCAGATAAAGTATATGAACAATATACTGCATGGGCTAAGCAATATGACGAAGAAATGTATAACTTAGTAACTTCAAATGAAGCTATGGCTAGAGAAATATTTAATATAGATAAAGAAGGTCCAAAGCCAAGAAAAGACTTTGCTAAATGGGATGAATTTAAGGATAAAATATTCTACTTCTTTGATGAATTATTCTACAATGAAACTGCTGAACAAGTAGAATTACCAAAGACTTTATCATTAGAAAATGCTAAAGCTATAATTGAAGAGTATGCTAAGAAATTTACTTTCAATATAGGAAGCCAAGAAAATTGGTTTGAAGAATTAAAAGTGATTGGAGCAGAACTTGGATATTGTGCAAATAGAAAAGAATTCAAGGCTAATCCAGATGCATATAAAGGAATGATTTCTGATGTTGCTGGTGCAGTAAGAAGTGCATTATCACATAGAACAAACACTCCAGATCTTTATACTTTAATGCAAATCATGGGTGAAGAAAGAGTTAGAGAAAGATTTAACAAATTCTTAAGCTTATAATAACAAAGTGCTGTATTAAACATAATACAGCACTTTGTTATTAAATTTTATTTATTATATTATATAATTAAACTTAAGCTGAATATATTGGCACGTATTATATGGTTTAAAATTCATAAAATAATACCGAAAAATATAATTGGAGGTAATATTATGAACAATATGAATAAACAAAATCAAAGCAATTCAGCTATGAGCAGTAGTGTTCAAAGCATGAATAGCAATACACAACAACCACAACAACAAAACAATATGCAAAGCAATTCTATGCAAAATGGAATGAGTAGTGCTCAAATTGATTCAAATATTGATGCATATAAAAAAGCTCAACAAAATTCAAATCAGAATTCTATGCAATAAAATATTTAAAATAAAAACTCCCTATTTTTATAGAGAGTTTTTATTTTAAATATTATTAAAGGTGCTAAATTTATTTTTATTGGATAAAAAGATAAACTAGATTATATTATAGAAAAAATGAGAGGCATTTGCTAACATCAACAATTAATACAAGGTATCAAAGTAATGATAATGTACAAACTATTATTGTAGTGGTGGTAGAACTAAGTATTAGGCTTGGCTGTATCAGGACTAAATTTAACAGAACATTGGAGGTAAATGTTATGAGTAAACATTCAAACTGTGGATGTCATACAGAAGGAAAAAACTCTTGTGAATCAACTTGTGGATGTGGATGCAATAGTGGTGCACCAAAATCTGCAGTAAATAATCAATGGGCATCACCTGCAAGTGTAAAATCAACTATTACTGATAAATGTAAATGTGATAAAAATGAAAAAACTGCAACAAATAACCAATGGTGTTAACTAATTTAATAAAATATAAGTTTTTAGAGTTATAACAATAAGTACTAGTATTAAATCAATAATATAGTGCAAACTAATACCGATAAGAGTGTTAGGAGGGTAGACCAATGGGATGAATAATAATAAAAAGAAACTTTATACCTATAAAAGTGAAAACAATCATTTAAGTTCTCAATATTGGGATATAGATTGTGATTGTAATTTATTAAATGATTTAACTGGTGATTATGGGTTCCATGAAGACAGAGGAACTATAAAAAAATGATTATATAAGTAGCGGCTTGTGTGTACCTGATTATAGAATTATTAAAATTACTGTGTATGAAACCTCAAAGACACTCACTATACCTAATTAAAATAAGAGAAAGGCATTTGCCTTTCTCTTATTTTAATTTAAATGAAGATTTTAAAGAAACTATTCTATTAAATACTAGCTTTTCAGGTGTAGTATATTTAGAGTCTACATTAAAGAATCCATTTCTAACCATTTGGAATTTATCTTGAGGCTTAGCATTTTCTACAGCTGTTGGCTCTATAAATCCTTGTAAAACTTCCATAGAATTTGGATTTATTTGTTCTAAGAAGTGTTTTCCTTCATTTTCAGGAGCATCATCTAAGATTAAAGGTTCATATAATCTAAATTCAGCAGGTACGCAATTATTTGCATCTACCCAGTGAATAGTTCCTTTAACTTTTCTTCCTGTGAATCCAGAACCACTCTTAGTTTCAGGATCATAAGTACAATGAATTTCAGTTACATTACCATTTTCATCTTTAATTACTTCATTACATGTAACAAAGTAAGCTCCCATTAATCTAACTTCATTTCCTGGGAATAATCTGAAATATTTCTTTATTGGAACTTCCATGAAGTCTTCTTGTTCAACATATAATTCTCTTGAGAATGGAACTAGTCTCTTACCAAAAGATTCATCTTTAGCATTATTACTAACTTCAAGCATTTCAGTTTGACCTTCTGGATAGTTAGTTATAACTAATTTTAAAGGTCTTAAAACTGCCATTGCATTAGGTGCTTTCATTTGTAAATCTTCTCTTACAAAATAATCAAGCATTTGAGAATCTACTGTAGAGTTAGCTTTAGCAACACCAATTGCAGCACAGAAGTTCTTTAATGCTTCTGGAGTACATCCTCTTCTTCTTAAACCAGATATAGTAGGCATTCTTGGGTCATCCCATCCGTCAACAATACCTTCATCAACTAATTGTTTAAGTTTTCTTTTGCTCATAACTGTGTTAGTCATGTTTAATCTAGCAAACTCAATTTGTCTAGGTTGAGATTCCATTTCACATTCTCTAACAACCCAATCATATAGAGGTCTATGATCTTCAAATTCTAAAGTACAAATAGAGTGAGTTACCTTTTCTATAGCATCTTCTAATGGATGAGCAAAGTCATACATAGGATAGATGCACCATTTATCTCCTGTATTATGGTGAGTTGCATGTGCAATTCTATAGAGAATAGGATCTCTCATATTCATATTAGGAGAAGACATATCAATTTTAGCTCTTAAAACTTTTTCTCCATCTTTAAATTCACCGTTCTTCATTCTTTCAAATAAATCTAGGTTTTCTTCTACAGATCTATTTCTATATGGGCTTTCCTTACCTGGTTGAGTTAAAGTACCTCTATATTCTTTAGCCTCTTCTGGAGTTAAATCACAAACATAAGCTAACCCTTTCTTTATTAAAAGAACAGCTCTGTTATACATTTCATCAAAATAGTCTGATGCAAAATAAAGTTCATCCCAATTTCCACCAAGCCATTTTACATCTTCTTTTATTGATTCAACATATTCAGTATCTTCTTTTACTGGATTAGTATCATCAAATCTAAGATGAGTTTTCCCTTTAAATTCTTCAGCTAAACCAAAGTTTAAAAGTATAGATTTTGCATGACCTATATGAAGATATCCATTTGGTTCTGGTGGGAAACGAGTTATTATTTCTTTGTGTTTTCCGCTTTCTAAATCATCTACTATTATATTTCTTATAAAATTAGAAGAATTAATTTCAGTTGACATAGTTTACCTCTCCTATTAACGATTAATTTTAAGTTAAAAATATTTATATAAGAATTAAAATTATTCTATAAAAAATAATTATTTCCTAAGTATATAACATTTATAACATATATTTTGGCTATTACTAATAATTTTAATCGAATATAAGTAAAAAATAAAGTGGCTTATAGAAAAAGTTAACTAATTACTAGAAGATAAGTAAGAATAATATGGTTTATATATTATCAAAGGTAAGAATAAAGTATAAAAATGTAGTATTAATAAAATAATATTATCTGAAATAGTATTTTATTGGAGGATTAAAAAATGAATAACTTAATGTGTAGCGTTAATACATGTATTCATAATCAAAATAATTTATGTTGTAGAGAAATTATAAAAGTTGCAGGCAAAAATACAATTACTGCAAACTTTACAAGTTGTGAAAGTTTCAGAAGAAAAGAAGGCGAGATTACTAATAATACACAATCACCTAAAAATTTATTAAATGTAGTATGTGAAGCAGAAAATTGTAAATATAATAATAATCAGAAATGTGAAGCTAATAATATAAGTATAGAAGGTACTTACGCTTTATCAGAAATACAAACTGAGTGTGCAACTTTTTCATCAAAAATAGATAAATAAAAAAAGCTAGTTAAGCTAGCTTTTTTTATTTTTACAATAATGTTTACATTAACTGGAGAATAAAATAAAATAAAGATATTAATATAAAAGGAAAAGGATTTTATGAGTATAAGTTATTTTAAAGATTTGAACAAAGAAAGAATAGAAATAAAACCAATAAATTTTTGGCAAGCATTAGGATTATCATTTTTATTTGATATAGTACTTATGTTTTTGAATACTCCAACAGATGTATTTTATAGTGTTTTAAGTGGTATGGGAATTAATACATATACTGATTTTTGGTATATTATATCAACATTATTATCATGCATTTATCAATTTGGAACTCTTTTAATTATTACTGTATTTATAAATAAAAGGTTTAGTATATCAAATGATATTACTAATAGTTTTGAAATAAGAAAAAGAGATTATTTAGTTGTACCATTATTAATTGTCTCATATATATTTATTACTTATGGATGGTTTGATTATATATTATTCTCAATTCCTACAGGAGAGATGTTTGATTCTGCAATGGAATATTTTGATTCATTACCCATAGTAATATTGTTAATAGAAACTTGTGTGATTGCACCTATTTTTGAAGAAACTTTATATAGGGGAATATTATTAAAGGGATTAATGAATAAATATAATAGCAAAAAAGCTATAGTTTATTCAGCATTAATTTTTGGTATAGCACATTTAAATGTACCACAAGGTATCAATGCCTTTTTATTAGGATTAATATTAGGAACTGTGTTTTATTATACTAGATCAATTTATTTATGTATGATAATGCATTTTGCAAATAATCTTTTAGTTAATTTTGTTTATTATCCTACAAGCGGAATATGGACAACTATATTATTTATTGCTGTGCCTATACTAGGTATAGTATTAATGTTTTTATGTTTTAAAATATTAAATTTAAAAGAAAGAGCTAAAAAGGAAATAAATATTTATAAGTAACATAGAAGGCATTTATCTTTTAAAGATAAATGCCTTTAATATAAAGTTTGGGGTGTAATATGAATATAGGAATAATAGGTTTTGGTGGAGTAGGACAAGCATTAATAAAATTATTAGTAGAAAAGAAAAACTATATTTTTGAAAAATACAATTTAGATATAAAAGTAAAATATATAGTAAAAAGTGATGGTGGAATTTGCAAAGCAAATGGTATTAATTTAGATGAAGTACTTGAATTTATTAATAAAAACAAAAGTATTAAAGAACATATATTATGGAAAGACAATTTAAGTATTGATGAAATAATAAAAAATAATGATATTGATACTTTGGTAGAATTAACATCAACTAATATAGAGAATGGAGAGCCTGGATTAACACATATAAAAAGTGCATTGGAAACTGGTATAAATGTTGTTACAGGCAATAAAGGTCCTATTATATTAAAATATAAAGAGTTAAAAGAAATTGCTGATAAAAACTTAGTAAAATTTAAGGTAGGTTGCACTACTGGAGGAGCATTACCTTCAATTAATGGAGGATTATATGATGTTGCAGGTAGTGAGATACAAGCTATTGAAGGTATATTAAATGGAACCACCAATTATATATTAAGTAAAATGTCTATGGAGAAAGTAAGTTATGAAGAGGCCTTAGTTCAAACACAAAAAGATGGAATAGCAGAAGCAAATCCAAGCCTTGATATTTTAGGATATGATACTGCATGTAAGATAGTAATATTAGCTAATGTTCTTATGGATGCAAATATAAAGTTAGAAGATATAGAAGTAAAGGGTATAACAGAAGTTAAACTAGAAACAATAAAAAATGCTCAAAAAGAAAATAAAAAATTAAAATTAATAGGTAAAGTTTATAGGGAAGATAATGTAACAAAAGCTTATGTAAGACCTATAGAAATTAAAGAAGATCATCCACTTTATTTTGTTGATTATAAAAATAAAGGAGTTTGTTTTAAAACTGATACATTAGGGGATATAAGTATAATTGGAGGAGCCTCTGGTACCATGAATGCAGCAGCATCAATATTAAGAGATATTGTTTTAATTAAGGAGAAGGTTTTAGAATAATTTATTTAAGAGTATAAAATAATTAATATAGTAAAGGTTATGGGGGAAGATAAAACTGTGGATAAGAAAAGTATAAGAGAAAACATAATAAATAAAAGAAATGAATTATCTTTAGATATTAAAATTCAATATGATATAACTATATTTAATGAATTAATAAATTATGAATTTTATAAAAATGCTAAGAAAATATTTACGTATGTAAGCTTCGGTTCTGAAGTTGATACTATTGAATTTATAAAATATGCTCTAAATGATAATAAAGAAATTTATGTACCTAAGACTGATAAAATTAAAAAAGAAATGGTAGCAATGAGAATTAACAGTTTAGATAACATGATTGTGGATAAGTGGGGGATACTAGAACCAAAACATGTGGATAAAGATAAAATATGTGAAAACTTTGATTTAATAATAATGCCAGGTGTAGCTTTTGATAGAAAAGGAAATAGAATAGGGTATGGTGGGGGATATTATGATAAATATTTTTCACAAATTAAAGGTGAAAGTAATAAGATAGTATTAGCTTATGATTTTCAGATAGTAAATAGTATCGAAAATGAAGCTCATGATATTAGAGTGAATTGTATAATAACTAATAATGAATTTATAAAAATTAATGAAAATTAAAAAAATAGATTAAATCTCTTGAAAAAATATTCCATATGTGTATAATAAAGATAATAAATTAAATAAAAATCTTTTATTAAGAATGGTGGAGGGACTGGCCCTGAGAAACCTAGCAACCTGTCGTAAGTGACAAGTAGCAAGTGAATAGTTAATAATAAAGCTCATTATGGAGCTTTAAATTGTATTTTTAAAATTCAATTTATATATTAACTTGAAACTTATCACTGATTGACGCTGGTGCTAAATCCTGCAGGTTTAACCTGAGAAATGAGAGTATATATTAATAAATAAGCTTATTTAGCTATTTCTCATTATCTATAAAGGATAATAAGAAATAGCTTTTTTTTGTACACAAAATTAAGACATTTTAGATAATGACTAATATTTGACCATTATCTATTAATAAAAAAGCAATAAGTATAAAAAATTAAATGAATATAGAAGTAAAGTTTAAAATAATTAAAAACTATTAATTAAAAACTCTTAACTTCTAACTAACCAAAAGGGGGATTTATTTATGGCAATTAATTTAGAAAAAGGAACAGTAGGAATTCATGGAGGATATTCACCAAAATCAGGTGAACCAAGGGTTCTACCAATTTATCAAAGTGCAACTTATAAGTATGATGATCCAGATACATTAGCAGCTTTATTTGATTTAAAAGCTGAAGGGCATCTATATAGTAGAATTTCTAATCCAACAGTTGGGGCGTTGGAAGAAAAGTATGCAAAATTAGAAGGTGGAGTTGGTGCAGTAGCAACCGCTTCAGGACAATCAGCAATTTTATATGCAATTTTAAATGTTTGTAAGGCAGGAGATCATATAATTTCGGTATCATCTTTATATGGTGGAACAGTTAACTTATTTACAGTTCATCTTAAAAACTTAGGTATAGAAGTTACTTTTGTAGATCCAGATGCATCAGAAGAAGAAATTTTATCTAAGGCTAAAGAAAATACTAAGGTTGTTTATGGAGAAACTATAGGTAATCCAGGATTAAATGTTTTAGATTTTGATAAGTTTTCAAAAGTGGCTAAAAAGCTTCAAGTACCATTTATAGTTGATAATACAGTAGCTACACCATATCATTGCAATCCATTTGAATATGGCGTTAATGTTGTTGTACATTCAACAACAAAGTATTCAGAAGGACATGCTCAAACTATAGGGGGAATAGTTGTAGATGGAGGAAATTTTGATTGGACAAATGGAAAATTTGACGATTTAGTTTTACCTGATCCAAGCTATCATGGAGTAAAATATGTTGAAACATTTGGTGATGCCGCATATATAGTTAAATTAAGAGTAACATTACTTAGAGATTTAGGAGCATGTATGAGCCCATTTAATGCTTATTTAACTAATTTAGGCTTAGAAACTTTACATTTAAGAATGGAAAGACATTCTAAAAATGCTTTAGAAATTGCACAATGGTTAAGCACACAAGAAAAGGTAGCATGGGTTAATTATCCATTACTTGAAGGAAATAAATCTTATGATTTAGCTCAAAAATATCTTAAAAAGGGAGCAAGTGGGCTTTTAACATTTGGAATTAAAGGTGGAATTGAAGAAGCTAAAAAGTTTAGTAGAGCTTTAGATTTAATAGCTTTAGCAGTAACTTTAGGTGATGCAAGAAGTTGCCTTCTACATCCAGCTACTACTACACATAGTCAACTTGGAGAAGAAGAGCAAAGAGCAAGTGGAGTTACTCCAGATATGCTTAGACTTTCTGTTGGAATAGAGGATACTAAAGATTTAATTAATGATATTAGTGAAGCGCTAAAAGCTATATAAGAATTGAGTGGAGGAATAATTATGACTAAAGTAGCTATTATGGGATATGGAGTAGTAGGTAGTGGACTTATTGAATTAATAGATAAAAATAGGGAAAACTATAGAAAAAATGAAATAATTATAACAAGTATTTTAGTGAAGAATAAAGAAAAACATATTGATTCAAGTCACAAAGAAGTTATTACTACTAATGTAGAAGAGTTTTTTTCTGCAGAAAGTGATGTTGTAATAGAAGTAATGGGCGGGCTTCATCCAGCTTATGATTATGTTAAAAATGCATTAGCATTAAAGAAGCATGTAGTTACAGCTAATAAAGATTTAATAGCTACATTTGGACATGAATTATTCCAATTAGCTAAGGAAAATAATGTTTCTTTAAAGTTTGAAGCTGCAGTAGCTGGTGGTATTCCTATAATAAAGCCATTAACTGAAAGTCTTTATGGAAATAGTATAAATAGCATAAAAGCAATATTAAATGGAACAACTAATTTTATATTAACTAAGATGGATAAGGAAGGTTTGTCTTATGAAGAGGCTCTTAAAGAAGCACAAGAGCTTGGGTTTGCAGAAGCTAATCCAGAATCTGATGTTATGGGATATGATTCAGCTAGAAAACTTGCAATACTATCAAGTTTAGCTTTTGATCAGAAGTTTCAGTGGAGTGATATATCAATAGAGGGAATAACTAATATAGATGAAAATGATTTTAAATATGCTAATAAATTAAAGTGTAAAATTAAACTTGTAGCAGAATCGTTTAAATGTAAAAGAGGAATATATACGTCTGTAAAACCTATATTAGTAGATGAACAAAGTATATTAGCTAAGATTAATAATGAAGTTAATGTAGTTATTTTAAATGGAGATGAAATAGGAGAATTATTATTTGTAGGTAAAGGAGCTGGGAAATTACCTACAGGAAGTGCTGTTTATAGTGATTTAAATGATATTATAAATAACAGATTTACTGATGTTGATAGTTTTAATAAAGAAGAAGCAAATGTAATAAAATTTGCAAGTAAAACATGTAATTGTATATTAAGAATAAAGACATTAAATATAGATGAAACAATAAACAAATGTAGGGAAAATTTTAATAATATAAAGATTATAGACAAAAGTATAAAAGGGGAAGTTGCAATTTTTATTGAATGTACTTCAGAAGCATATGTAGAGAAATTTATTGAGAAGATGAAAAATGAAAATTATTATGAAGAAGCAAAGAAGCTAATAGTTGCCTAGTAGGTGAAATAAATAAAGGGACTGTATTTTAATTTTATACAGTCTCTTTTTATTGGTTAAAAATTATATAAATGTAAAAAATAAAATATGATAATGATAATTATTATCATTTACAAAAGAAAAATTATATGTTATATTGTATTTAGGCTTAGAAATAATTTAAGGAGATGATTGTATGGCAAAGATGATGGGACCAAGATTTAAGCAGTGCAGACGATTAGGCTTAAATGTTTGTGGACATCCAAAAGCGATGAAAAGAGCGGCCAAAGGTACAGCGAGAAATGATAAAAAACTTTCTGACTATGGTACTCAATTATTAGAAAAGCAAAGATTAAGAGCTTATTACGGAGTTATGGAAAAGCAATTTGCTAATTACTTTGAAAAAGCATCTAAATCAAAAGAATTAACAGGTCATGCTTTAATCAACTTATTAGAATGCAGATTAGATAATTTAGTTTATAGATTAGGATTTGCAAACTCAATAAGACAAGCGAGACAAATGGTTGTTCATGGTCATATTTTAGTTAATGGTAAAAAGGTTGATATTCCATCATTCAACGTTTCAGTTGGGGATGAAATCAAATTAAGAGAAAAATCTCAAAAGAATGTTATGTTCAAAGAAAACTTTGAATCAAATATACTTAATGTTTTACCATATTTAAGTAAAAATGAAGCTAATTTCTCTGGAGTTTTAGAAAGACTCCCTGAAAGATCTGAAGTTCCAATAGAAATTAATGAAGTTTTAGTTGTAGAGTATTATTCTAAAAACTAGTTAAAATCATCTTTCATTTAAGGAAGAAATTTTCTCTAAAAATTATATTTTGTATTATTTTAAGCCACTGTTGAATTTAAATAAGTTGTGTGAAAAGAAAAATGCTAATGTGATGTGCAGATCACATTAGCATTTTTCTTTTATATAGACATAATACAGAAAGTTTTATAAAGTAATTTTTCGTTTAAAATTAGTAAAGATCGCCACTACCTTCACCTTTTATTAAAGCTCTGATTCTTTTGGGCAGTATTGGATGAGAACTTACTAAATTATTACACCATACAAAAAATCCTTTGATATCTTTACTACTTTCAATATAATCATAGACATCAATTTTCTTATAAAGATGTTTACCTGCAAATAAGGAAAACATGGCTTCAACACCGCTATTACCTGTAACTTTTTGAGCGAGTCTATCACAACTATACTCTCTAGCTCTTGAGGCAGTTGTTCCTATTATAGGAATTAAAGTTGAAAATAAAATAAATAAATTATAAGAAAATGTAGCATGCTTATATTTTATATGTGCTAATTCATGAGCTATTATAAAATTAATAGATTCTAAATCATTATATTCTCTATAAGCAATTTCAAATAAATCACTATCTATTTCAATATATTGTTTATGAATTATAAATGCAGAAAAGGCATTCATTACACCATTTTGTTGAATTAAAAAAGCTTCAGGTGTTTTTTTAAAGCCTAGCTTATTAGAATATTCTAAGATACTATAGTATACTTCTGGAAAGTTATTTTCAGTTATTTTTATTGCTCTTGATCTATATTTTGCATAATAAAGATTTACTCCAAAAGGAAATGCAATTATTACTATTATCCCTGTTATTAATAGTTGGAGTTCTGTTGGGAAATTATTTAAAGTAGAGCTAGGGGATATTATAACATTTGCATATGCAGAAGGATCTGAAAAAGATTCCTTTAAAGTATTAGGCAAAGTATTATAATTATGAATATTTATAATACAAAAAACTATTACTGATAGTATTATAGCGAAATTGATAAATACTAAAATTCCATACCACTTCTTTTCAGATTTATGCCTACAACTTTCAATTTCTTCATTAGTTAGTTTAATATTGTCTTGTTCATAAAAACTCAAAATTCTCAGTTCCTTTCAAAAGAATATTAAAAAGTATATGATTAATATACATATACTTTGCAAATTTTATGTTATTTATAACAAAAAACATGATAAACAAATTTGTTTATCATGTTTAATTAAAATTATCTTTCTTTATTAGCTATTTCAGAAGTGATTCTAGAAACAAATGCATCTAAAGCCATTGCTCCTTCATCATCATTCTTTCTGCTTCTTACAGAAACTTCATTGTTAGCAGCTTCCTTTTCACCTACAACTAAGATATAAGGAACTCTTTCAAGTCTAGCTTCTCTAATTTTGTAACCAATTTTTTCAACTCTGTGGTCAGCTTCAACTCTAACACCATTACTTCTTAAAGTTTTAACTACTTCGTTAGCATAATCAGCGTATTTATCTGATAATGGAAGAACTTTAGCTTGAACTGGAGACATCCAAGTTGGGAAAGCACCAGCATACTTTTCAATTAAAGTTGCGATAGTTCTTTCATAACATCCAATTGATGATCTGTGAATAACAAATGGTATTTTCTTTTCACCATCTTTATCGATATAAGTCATACCAAGTCTTTCACCTAAAGCAAAGTCAATTTGAACAGTAATTATTGTATCTTCTTTTCCATGAACGTTTTTAGATTGGATATCAAGTTTTGGTCCATAGAATGCAGCTTCACCTTCAGCTTCAACATAATCTATTCCTAGGTGATCTAATATAGTTCTCATTTGGTTTTGAGTAGCTTCCCAAGCTTCTGGGTTATTTATATATTTTTCAGTGTCTGTTGGATCCCATTTAGAGAATCTGTAAGATATATCTTCAGAGATTCCTAGAGTTTCCATAACGTAGTTTATTAAATCAACAACTTCTTTAAATTCATCTTCTAATTGTTCTGGAGTACAGATTATATGACCTTCTGATAAAGTGAATTGTCTAACTCTAGTAAGACCGTGCATTTCACCTGAAGCTTCTTTTCTAAATAGAGTAGAAGTTTCTGCGTATCTTATTGGAAGATCTCTATAACTGTGTTGTTCTGCATTGTAAACAGTGAATTGGAATGGGCAAGTCATTGGTCTTAGAGCCATAACTTCAGCATCTTTTTCTTCATCACCTAATACAAACATACCATCTTTATAGTGGCTCCAGTGACCAGAAGCTACGAATAAGTCATTCTTAGACATAAATGGAGTCTTAGTTAAAACGTAACCTCTCTTTTCTTCTTCATCTTCAATCCATCTTTGAAGAGTTTGGAATAATTTAGCTCCCTTAGGCATGAATAGAGGAAGACCTTGACCTACTTTTTCATCAGTAGTAAAGATTCCAAGTTCTCTACCTAATTTGTTATGATCTCTCTTTTTAGCTTCTTCTAAAGCTTCTAGATGAGCATCTAAGTCAGCTTTCTTTAAGAATGCAGTTCCGTATATTCTAGAAAGCATTTTGTTCTTTTCGTCACCTTTCCAGTAAGCACCAGCACTTCTTATAAGCTTGATAGCTTTTATGTTCTTTAATGATAATACGTGAGGTCCTGCACAAAGGTCAGTGAAATCACCTATTTTATAGAAAGAAATAATTTCATCTTCTGGAAGGTCATTTATTAATTCAACCTTATAAGGTTCATCTTTCATAAGCTCTAGAGCTTCATTTCTAGGAAGTTCAAATCTTTCAATTTGAGGATTTTCCTTTATTATTTTTTTCATCTCAGCTTCTATTTTTACTAAATCTTCTGCAGAGAAAGGTTTTTCTACATCGAAATCATAGTAAAATCCGTTAGCAATTGCAGGTCCAATAGCGATTTTAGCTTCTGGGAATAATCTTTTAACTGCAGCAGCAAGTACATGAGAAACACTGTGTCTTACAGCATCTTTTCCTTCTTGAGAATCGAAAGTACAAATTTCTAATTCACAATCTTCATTTAAAGTTGTTCTTAAGTCAACAACCTTACCATTAACTATTCCACATTGAGCAACTCTTGCTAAACCTTCGCTTATAGCTTTAGCAACGTCTAAAACTGATGCTCCATTTTCAACTTCTTTAATTGATCCATCTTTTAAAGTGATTTTTATCATTTCTATATCTCCCTTCATTTAATGTTAGTGTAAAGTTTTTTACACTACTTTTCTTTTAAATTCTTTATATATCAAGG
>UQQU01000018.1 GCA_900543325.1 uncultured Clostridium sp.
ATAGCGAGTTTAAAAACTTTAGCAAACTTTACGGAATCAATTATATAAATTCTAGTTGAAAATTTCACCGTTACTGGAAAATAAATATTTCATTTTTTCGCTTCCACGTAACGAACAATTTAGTTATAGTGTGTGTTGCGGAATTCGGAAGGAGACATCCCTACAAATGATTTAAAGGTTCTTGAAAAGTGACTTTGATCATAGAACCCTAATGATAGTGCTATATCAAGCATACTTTTATTTGTTGTAGTTAATAAAACCTTAGCTCTATCTATTTTAATTTTTTTAGAATATTTCATTAAAGATATACCCATATGTTTTTTAAAACAAGTTGATGCATATTCTGGTGTTATCCCAAGATGCTCAGATATTTTTTCAAGGGACATAAAACTTTCAATATTCATATGAAGATGCTGAAGAAGCTTGTTTACTATGAAGTTATCTTTAACTTCTATATCGCTAATTAAAAATTCAAGATATGCTTCAGCCATTTCTATTTCTAATTCCTGAAGAGATTTTAAATCATTAAGAGTTGGTATTTTAACATAATATTCATTATAAAGAGTATGAAGATATTTCTTAGAAATACCATGTCTTATTATTTCCTTAGAGAATATTGCATTCCATATATAAAGATCAATTTTTTTATCTTCTATATTTAAATCATCTTCTAATTCTCCAATATGTTTTTGTTTAATTTTATAAAGAATAGCAGGTCTATTACTAGTATCAATAAAAGAAGAAAATTCATTACTAAAAATATTTAAGTCGGAAATAAAACTTTCGTACATAAAAACTATCCTCCCATAATATAGAAAATTATATTAATTATATATATATTATATTATAAATATACAAACGAGAAAATGAAAAATTTTTATAATAATTATGTAAATATTTTAAAATAAGAGGTGAAGTTTATGAATAAATATGCTGTTTTTCATATTTTAGATACTCCGTATTCTTATGGAAAAGATAAGGATACTTTGATTGTAAGAGTTAGAGTAGCAAGAAATGATGTTAAAGAATGTTACATTTATTATAAAGATAGATATGATTGGGAGAATCCATATAGTAAACAAGCTATGAATGTAATTGCAGAAACGGAACTTTTCACATATTATCAAACAGAAATATCAGTTTTTAGAAATAGATATAGATATTATTTTGAATTTATTGATATGAATGAAGAAAGTTTTCAATATAATGAAAGAGGATTTGTAAATCCAGAATTTAAGTATAATGATATGAATTCTTTTCAGTTTCCTTATATAGCAGAAGAAGATTTGTATAAAGAAGTTAATTGGTTACAGGAAGCAGTTGTATATCAAATATTTCCGGATAGATTTTATAATGGAGATAATTCAATAGATGTTGAGGGAACTGACCAATGGGGGAAAGGTAAAGTTCATAGAAGAAGTATTTATGGTGGGGACTTACATGGAATAATAGAGAAATTGCCCTATTTAGAAGAGTTAGGTGTAAATTTAATCTATCTTACACCTATATTCAAATCTGATACTAATCATAAGTATAATACTGAAGATTATTTTAATATAGATCCTCAGTTTGGAACATTAGAAGAAGCAAAGGAACTGGTAGAAAAGGCACATAACTTAGGTATAAAAATAGTTTTTGATGCTGTATTCAATCATTCAGGATCAGATTTCTTTGCATTTAAAGACTTAATAGAAAACCAACAAGAATCACAATATAAGGAATGGTATTTTATAGATTCATGGCCAGTAAAGAAGGCAAAAAATAAATATTATACTTTTGCTAATGGTTGTGATAATATGCCTAAGCTTAATACTAATAATAAAGAGGTAAGAGAGTATTTATTAAAGGTAGGAGAGTTTTGGATTAAAGAAATTGGAATAGATGGATGGAGACTTGATGTTTGTGATGAAGTTGGACATGAATTTTGGAGGGAGTTTAGAAAACGAGTTAAAGAGGCTAAAAGTGATGCAATAATAATTGGAGAGATAATGCATGAAGCTAACTCTTTTTTAAAGGGAGATCAATTAGATGGAATAATGAATTATCCTTTTAAAAATGCTATTATAGATTTTTTTGCTAAAGGGATTATAAATGGAAGAGAATTTCTAGATATAATGGCAGAAAATAGAGTATTATATATGGATAGTATAACTAAGCAAATGTGGAACTTAATAGGAAGTCATGATACGAAAAGAATTTATAATGAATGCCATGGAAATGTTAATAGAATGAAACTTGCTATAGCATATCAATTCTTATATATAGGTGTTCCATATATATATTATGGTGATGAGATTGGACTAGATGGTGGAGATGATCCTGAAAATAGAAAATGTATGATTTGGGATAAAGAAAAACAAAATAGAGAGTTATTTGACTTTTATAAAAATATGATTAATATTAGGAAAAATAATAAAGTCTTTACTTTTGGAAATTTTAAAGAAGTTTATTGTGAAAATAATATCATAGCTTTTAAGAGAGTTTTAGAGAAGGAAGAAGTTTTATGTGTATTTAATAATAGTGATGATAGTGTTTTAGTAAATATAAATTTAGAGTTGAAAGCAGTAAATTTAATTACAAAAAGTATTGAAGATTTAGTTGAAATAAAGTTAGATAGTTTTTCTTTTAAAATCTATAAAGTAGTTAAATAATAATTTCGGATTAATAATAAAAAGAGAAGAAGCTAGTACAAATTTTGTGCTAGCTTTTATATGAATTTAATTTCAAGTATATTGACAAAAACTAAAGATATGATAATATTAAGATAAGAAAACAATTTCAAGGGTCTTTAAGATAGAGAAAAATTTTTTTAAAGACTTTATTAAAATAATTAATAAAGAAGTGGTAAGATGAGTAAAGTATTAAAAGGTAGCTTTGAGTTAATGAAACAATTAAATGTTTCGGCTGTGCTTAAGGTTATAAAAGATAATGGAAGCCTATCACGTGCAGAAATTGCAAAATTAACAGGATTAACTCCAGCTAGTGTTACTAATATAACAAAATTTTTAATTGAAGATAAATTTCTTATAGAAAGTAAAATTGGAGAATCTAGTGGAGGAAGACCCCCAATAATATTAGAGCTTAATCCAGATGCTAGATATGTAATAGGTGTAGGTATAGGTGTTGGAGTAATAGATGTAGTTATAACAAATCTTTCTGCTAATATAATAATGAAGAAATCTATGATAATAGGGGATGAAAGATATGATTATGACTTAGTTTTTAAGAAGTTAGTTAATTTAATTAATGAAGTAGTACAATTTAGCCAAATAGATAAAGAAAAGATATTAGGAGTAGGTGTAGCCCTACATGGTATAGTGGATGCAAGAACGGGAGTATCTATACATGCTTTATACTATGGTTGGAAAAATAAAAATATAAAAGAAAAGTTAGAAGAAGAACTTGGATTAACTGTCTACGTAGATAATGATGTAAGAGCTATGGCACTAGGCGAAAGTTGGTTTGGAGCAACAAAAGATATAGCCAATTTTGTAACTTTAAATATATCAAATGGTATAGGTGCTGGAATTATTATAAATAATACACCTTATTATGGAGTTGATTTTAGTGCTGGGGAAATAGGACATATAGTAGTAGAAGCAGATGGTGATAAGTGTAACTGTGGAAATTATGGTTGTCTTGAAACTGTTGCATCTAATAATAATATAATTAGAAAAGCTATTAAGCTTATAAAGCAAGGTGTAAATAGTTCTCTTAGTAGAGATGTTAATGATATAAATAATTTATCAATAGAAGATATATGTAAGGCAGCCAGAGAAGGTGATGAGATGTCTATAACAATATTAAAGGAAGCAGCTAGATATATTGGTATAGCTATTACAAACTTAATAAATATATTAAATCCAACAGCAATAGTAGTTGTTGGAGAGATATTTGAAAATACAACATATACTATTGAAACTTTAAATGAAATAGTAAAAAACAGGGGGCTTAAATTATCAAGTGAAAATGTACGGATAATTAGAAGCTTACTAGGAAGAGATGCTGCAGTAATAGGGGCTGCAACATTAGTTATTCAAGAAATATTTAATGGTATTAATAGAAAGTAAGTTATAGAAAAAATTTAAAATATTTTTTAATAGTATTAAATTAAGAGTGGATGGTGAAAATTATGAGTAATATTGGGTATGAAATTGAAAGGCTTTTAAAATTTGCACTGAAAAAAGAAATGATTTCTAAGTGGGATGTTATTCCAACGAGAAATGCATTGATAGATTTATTAAAGATAGAAGAGCCCTTTGAAGGAGAGGTAGATGAAAATATAGAAGAGAGTGCAGTTAAAATATTAGAGAATATTTTAGACTATGCAGTTGAAATAGGATTAATAGAAGAAGATACTACTACTTTTAGAGATTTATTTAATGCAAGGATAATGGGCCTATTGATGCCAAGAGAAGGTGAAGTTGTTAAAACTTTTTATGATAAGTATGAAAATGAATCTAAGGAAAAGGCTACAGATTGGTTTTATGATTTAAGTAAGGCTTCAAATTATATAATGACTGATAGAATAGCTAAAAATCTTTGGTGGCCAACTACAACTGAATATGGTGATTTAGAGATTACAGTTAATTTATCAAAACCAGAAAAAGATCCAAAAGAAATAGCTAAAGCGAAGCTTATGAAACAATCCACATATCCAAAGTGTTTACTTTGTAAAGAAAATGTAGGATATGCAGGAAGAATAAATCATCCAGCAAGACAAAATCATAGAATTATTCCTATGACATTAACTAATAAAGAGTGGTTCTTACAATACTCTCCATATGTTTACTATAATGAACATTGTATTGTGTTTAGTGGGGAGCACGAGCCAATGAGATTAACAAGAGATTCAATTGAAAGATTAGTTGAATTTACAGAGTTTTTACCACATTATTTTATAGGTTCTAATGCAGACTTACCTATTGTAGGTGGATCAATATTAACTCATGATCATTACCAAGGAGGAAGACATGAGTTTCCTATGGAAAAAGCTTGTATAGAGAAATATTATGAGAGCAGAAAATATGAAGATGTTGAAATCGGAACTGTTAAATGGCCAATGTCTGTAGTTAGAATAAAAGGAAATGATAAAAATAAGGTTATAGATTTAGCTATGGAAATATTTGAAGCATGGAAAAATTATTCTGATGAAGAAAATGATATAGTAGCATTTAGTGGAGATACACCACATAATACGGTAACTCCAATTGCAAGAAGAAAAGGTGAAGCCTTTGAATTAGATATAGTTTTAAGAAATAATAGAACTTCAAAAGAGCATCCAGATGGTATATTCCATCCCCATAAAGAACTTCATCATATAAAGAAAGAGAATATAGGATTAATTGAAGTTATGGGACTTGCTGTTTTACCAGGAAGATTAGAAAAGGAATTAGATATTATAGCTAAAATTCTTTGCGGTGAAGTAATATACAATAGATTAGAAGCAGAAAATAATAGTGAAATTAATAAGCATATACCATGGATAGAAAGAATGCTTTCTGAAACTTCTTTATTAACTTATGATGAAGCTAAGGAGTTATTAAAGAATGAAGTGGGTAATATATTTGCAAATGTTCTTGAAGATGCAGGAGTATTTAAGAGAAATGAGAAAGGACAAGCTGGGCTAGAAAAATTCTTAAGCACAGTGATTTAAATATAATAGATTTTAAGAGAGGTTGGGAAAGATTATGAATAGAGAGAAAATGATAGAATTATTTAAAAATGAATATGGAGTAGATAATAGAGAGATAAAAACCTTTTTATCACCAGGAAGAGTTAATTTAATTGGAGAACATATAGATTATAATGGTGGATTTGTGTTTCCAGGAGCATTAACAGTTGGAATTTATGCAGCACTATCATTAAGAGATGATAATAAAATAAGAATGAGATCAAAGAATGTTGCTGGAGAAGTAATTGTTGATTTAGATGAAGATTTAGTTTATAAGAAAGAAGATGATTGGGGTAATTATCCAAAGGGAGTTATAAAAGCACTTAAGGATTTAGGACATGAAGTGCCAGGAATGGATATAGTTTTATATAGCAATATTCCAGATGGAGCGGGTCTTTCATCTTCAGCAGCACTTGAAGTACTAATGGCATATATAATACTGTATCTAGAGAATCCAGAGCAAATTGATAGAGTTGAAATAGCAAAACTTTGTCAAAAAGTTGAGAATGAATTTGTTGGTGTTAACTGTGGAATTATGGATCAATTTGCTGTTGCAGTAGGAAAGAAGGACCATGCAATACTTTTAGATTGTGATTCTCTTTATTATGAATATGCCCCTTTAAACTTAGGAGAATACAGTTTGGTTATAATGAGTACTAATAAGAGAAGGGAACTTGCTGATTCAAAATATAATGAAAGAAGATCAGAATGTGAAAAGGCTCTTGAAATAATAAATGAAAATAAAACTGAAAAATTATCAAATCTTTGTCAAGCAACGATTGATGATATTGAATCATTTATCTCTGATGAAACTATAAAGAAAAGAGCTATGCATGTTGTTACTGAAAATGAAAGAGTTAAAAAAAGCATGGAAATGTTAAAAAATAATGATATATTAGGATTTGGTAAATTATTAACAGCATCTCATATGTCTCTTGAAAATTATTATGAAGTTACAGGTCTTCATCTTGATACTTTAGTACATGAGGCTTTAAAGATAGGTGGATGTATTGGTGCTAGAATGACTGGTGCTGGATTTGGAGGATGTGCTATTGCTTTGGTAGATAATACTAAGGTAGAAGAATTTAAAGAAAAGGTATCAGTAGCATACAAAAAAGTTACAGGAATTACACCATCATTCTATACAAGTAATATAGGTGAAGGAACTCATGTATTATAAAATTAATTAAAAAATAAAAAGGACTGTCTTATAATGAATTGTTTTCAAAAAGGTAAATTGAAAATGAGGTAATTATAGGCAGTCATTTTATATTAAGGATATTTTTATGGTTTTAGATAGTAATATAAAGATATTGACTATAAATTAATATAAAAGTATAATTTTAAAGTATTGCTAAAAAAGAGAATGAAATTAACATTCGCTAATTAACGAATAAAAAAAATGTTGATTAACACATTGTTCGCACTGTGCTTTATTAGCCAGAAGGCAGTGTGTTTGTTTCAGTTGTTGATCCTGGAGTTGGATCACATAGAAAAAGTATAGCAGTTAAGATAGCAAAGGGTCAGTACATAATTACACCGGATAACGGAACACTTACTCACATAAAACGTATGTGTAGAATTACCAGTAGTTGAATCAACTAAAGATAAGGATATAGTAAGTGGAACAATTGATTAGATAATTTAGCTGTTGCTATAAATCAAGGTTCATTCTCTAAGGCGTATAACATACAAACGGGAACTAATTGGAGAATTTCTATTAGAAAGGCACCAAAAGTAGTTTACGAATAAAATTAATTTTAATTAATCATAATGTATATGAAAAGGAGGAGACGTAATGGGTAACAAATTATCTATTAAGACTATTGTTGCAATTGGTATTGGAGCGGCTGTATTTATGATATTAGGTCGTTTCGGTTCTATTCCATCAGGAATACCAAATACTAATATTGAAACATGTTATGCATTTTTAGCATTAATGGCAGTTTTATATGGACCGTTTGCTGGAGTTGCTATTGGATTTATAGGACATGCGTTGAAGGATTTGGTGTTTTATGGTTTGCCTTGGTTTAGCTGGGTTATCGCATCAGCAACTGTTGGATTAATTATAGGATTAGCTTGGAAGAGGTTAAAAGTTAATGAAGGTGAGTTTGATAAAAAGGAAATGATAATTTTCAATATTTATCAAATAATTGCTAATGTTGTAGCATGGCTTTTAGTTGCACCAACATTAGATATACTTATATATGCAGAACCGGCTAAAAAGGTCTATTTACAAGGAGCTGTAGCTGGAATTTCAAATGCAATTACAGTTGGAATATTAGGAACTATATTATTATATACTTATTCTAAGACTAGAGTTAAAAAAGGAAGCTTAGATAGAGAATAATATCTATTTTAAATACCGGAGTCTTTATGTCTCTGGTATTTTTAATGATTAAAGAAAATTTTACGTTATAAAATTTTTTTCAGAATATACATATGATTAAAAATATAGTATTATCTTTAATGGAGGTTATTAATTAAGGTTTTACTAATTAATAAAATTTTAATAATATAACTTAAAAAATGCTTAATAATTGTTTATTAAGTTTTACAGTCATTAATAAAATTAGATTAACATATTAAAGTTTATATACAAGAAGACGAGGAGATTTGCTATGAAAAAACCTGTAATTGAGTTCGTGGATTTTACTTTTCAATACAGAGCTCAGGCAAAGCCAACATTAAATAATATAAATTTAACTATATATGAAGGAGAAAAGGTACTTATAGTAGGACCATCAGGTTCAGGAAAAAGTACTCTTTCAAATTGCATAAATGGGATTGTGCCATTTTCTAATAAAGGTAAAATTTCTGGTAGCTTAAAAGTTAAGGGAAAAGAAACTAAAGAAATGAGTATATTTGAACTGTCAAATTCAGTAGGTACTGTACTTCAAGATCCAGATGGTCAGTTTATAGGATTAACAGTTGGTGAAGATATAGCCTTTAAATTAGAAAATGATTGTGTATCACAAGAAGAAATGAAAGAAAAAGTTAAAGTTGTTTCTGAAATTGTAGGGATAGATACTCATTTAAATTCTGCACCGTATAGTTTATCAGGAGGTCAAAAGCAACGTGTAACATTAGCTGGTGTTATGGTTGGTGAAGTAGATATTCTTTTATTTGATGAACCACTTGCAAGTTTGGACCCTGCAACTGGAAAAAGTGCTATTGAGCTAATAGATCAAATTCAAAAGAAAACTAATAAGACTATATTAATAATAGAACATAGATTAGAGGATGTATTACATTGTCCAGTAGATAGAATAATAGTTGTTGATAATGGTAGAATAGCAGCAGATATAACTCCAGGAGAGTTATTAAGTTCAAATTTATTAGTTGAAACTGGAATACGTGAACCATTATATATTACTGCATTAAAATATGCTGGCTGTGATATTAAACCAGAAATGCATCCAGAACATATTGATACATTAAATATAGATAGTTGTAGAGAAAAGTTAAAAGATTGGTATGAAGATACAATAGAAGATGAACAAAAAGTAAATAATGAAGTTATTCTTGAAATGAGGGATGTAAAATTCTCTTATGAGTCAGGAAAGGAAATATTACATGGTGTTTCTTTTAAAATTAATAAAGGTGAAATGGTTAGTATTGTAGGAAGAAATGGAGCCGGTAAATCAACTATTTCTAAATTAATATGTGGGTTTTATAAGCCAACGGAAGGTCAGATATTATTTAATGGTAGAGATTTAATTAATGATACTATTAAAGAACGTGCAGAAAAAATAGGTATAGTAATGCAAAATCCGAATCAAATGATATCAAAAACTATGATTTTTGATGAAGTAGCTTTAGGACTTAAGGTTAGAGGTGTTTCTGAAGAGGAAATCAAGAATAGAGTTTTTGAAACATTAAAGATTTGTGGACTATATGAATTCCGTAATTGGCCTATTTCAGCTTTAAGTTTTGGTCAAAAGAAACGTGTAACAATTGCATCAATATTAGTATTAAATCCTGAAATTCTTATTTTAGATGAACCTACAGCAGGACAGGACTTTAAACATTACACTGAAATTATGGAATTCTTAAAAGAATTAAACCAAAAGGGTGTAACAATAATAATGATAACTCATGATATGCATTTAATGCTTGAATATACTAATAGGGCAATTGTATTATCAAATGGAGTAAAATTAGCTGATGATATAGCAGCTAATGTTCTTACAGGTGAAGAAGTAATAAACAAAGCAAACTTAAAGGAAACATCACTATATGAATTAGCTGTGAAAGCTAAGTTAGATAATCCAAGAATGTTTGTTAAGAAATTTATTGATTATGATAGGAGGATTAGAGGGATATGAGTACAATGATTGGATATTCAGATATAGATTCACCTATTCATAGATTAACAGGGGCATCAAAGTTAATTGCCTTAATTATTTGGGCTTTAGCTTCGATGATTACATATGATACTCGTGTGCTTTTAGGAATGTTTGTTATAAGCATAATTGTGTTTAAAATTTCAAGGGTAGAATTTAAACAAATTTCATTTGTTCTTTACTTTATATTAATATTCTTATTATTAAATAATGTAGCTATATTCATATTTTCACCATATGAGGGTGTTCAAATATATGGAAGTAGAACAGATTTATTTAAGATTGCTGGTCCGTATACTATAACAAGTCAGCAATTATTTTATCAGTTTAATATAACTTTAAAGTATTTTTCAATAATACCTATGGCATTATTATTTATGGTTGCTACTAATCCAAGTGAATTTGCAGCATCATTAAATAAAATAGGCGTAAGTTATAAAATAGCATATTCAGTTTCGATAGCTTTAAGATATATACCTGATGTTCAGCGTGACTATCAAGATATATCATTTGCACAACAAGCTAGAGGAATAGATATGTCTAAAAAGGAAAAAATAACAAAAAGAATTAAAAACTCAGCTTCTATTTTAATGCCTCTAATATTCTCAAGTTTAGATAGAATAGAAACTATAAGTTCTGCTATGGAACTTAGAGCATTTGGAAGTAATAAAAAGCGTACTTGGTATAATGGAAGGCCATTTAAAAAAGGTGATTATATAGCTGTAGCTATAGTTAGTATTATATTAATAATTGCTATAATTGCAACAATAGTAAATGGTGGACGTTTCTATAATCCGTTTATTTAATAAAATAAATATAAGTTAGCATTATAAAAATTTATAGTGCTAACTTATTTTATATATAGATTAATCTATATATAAAATAAGCAACTTCCATAAATTACAAATATATTGTAATACTTTTGTAAATTAATTTCATTCTATATAGGTATAATATAAAGTATAGAAATATATAAGAAGTAGTTAGGGGAATTTGTAAATGGATAAATTAACTAAGGATAAAAATAGATGTAGTAGATTTAGAAAACATATAATAAAGAATAATTGCAAGGTAGTAGGTTTATTAATAATTACTATATTCTGTATAGGAGTCTTAGACGATAAAAATGTTATAGCTAATACAAATATAGATATAAACTATGGTGATTTTATGATAGACACTAGTAATTTTAATGATGATAATAATAACAAAAGCTCTCAGGAAGGAGAAAATATTCACGCTGCTACAAATAAAGAAAATTTATTATATACATCTTATGAAAATGACTTATATGCAGATAATGCTAAAGATATAGAGAATATGCTTAATAAATGGAATTACTTAAGAGAGGATGGGAAAAAGATTGCATACTTAACTTTTGATGATGGGCCCTCTACTGAAGTAACACAACAAATACTAGAAACCCTTAAAGTTAATAATGTCAAAGCTACCTTTTTTATACTAGGTAGTAATGTTGAAAAAAGTGATATACAAAAAGAATTATTGAAAGAAATGGTTATGGAAGGACACGCTATTGGAAATCATGGATACTGTCATGATTATAGTGTTCTATATCCAGGTAGAGTTGCTAATCCAACAGTATTAGTAAATGATATGAAAAAATCAGAGAATGTAATGAAGTCTGTTTTAGGAGATAACTTCAGCACTAATGTTATTAGATTACCAGGAGGACATATGTCATGGAATACTAAAGCATTAGATCCGGTTCTTGAAAAAAATGGATATAGTTATATAGATTGGAATGTTCTTAATGGAGATGCTGAAAGCAATGATAGAACAGTTGAACAGTTAGTAAATAGATTTAAGGGAACTTTAAGTGATTTAGCAGGAAATGATGATGTCTTAGTTATATTAATGCATGACACAAATGCAAAGAAAACAACAGCACAATCATTACAGCAGATTATAGATTACTTAAGGTCTTTAGGTTATGAGTTTAGAACATTAAAGTAGAAAAAGTAATAAATACTGGATAAATGGTGATATTTATCCAGTATTTTATTTGTATATATTAGAAAATATAAATAAAGAGTAGTGTTATAGAGTTGAAAGGAAGTTTATATGAAAAAAATATTAATAGTTGAAGACGAAGATAGTATAAGAGGGTTTTTAAAAATAAATTTAAAAAGGAATGGATTTGAGGTTTTAGAGACTGATAATGGGGAAGAGGGATTAGAAATTTTAGAATCGGAAGATCCAGTTCTGATAATATTAGATGTTATGTTACCAGGAATAGATGGATTTGAAGTTTGCAAGAGAGCTAGAGAAAAAAAAGATAATATTGGTATTATAATGTTGACTGCAAAAGGACAAGATATGGATAAAATAATGGGACTCGAATATGGAGCAGATGACTATATGGTGAAACCATTTAATCCAATGGAGTTATTGCTTAGAATAAAAGCTATATTAAGAAGGATTGGTGGGAATAAAGAAAATAATATTATAAGAAATGGAATATTTACTATAGATAGCTATGGGAAAAAGGTATTTAAAGGAGGTAAAGAGATTGACTTAACACCAAAAGAATATTCACTTATAAAACTATTTATAGAAAATCCTAATAAGGCCTTTTCAAGGGATGAATTATTAGACTTGGTTTGGGGAAAGGATTATTTTGCTGACTCTAAAATTATAGATGTGAACATAAGAAGACTTAGAAGCAAAATAGAAGATTCATCATCTAAGGAAGGATACATAGAAACTATATGGGGGCTTGGATATAGATGGAGAGGCGAAGTTTGTGAAAAGTATACGAAGTAAGGTGTTGAAAAATTTTCTTATAGTAATAATATTAACTGTTTTAATATTAGATATATTAACTTTACTATGTTTAAAAGGATATTATTATAAGAATACCCAAAATACTTTGGTTAATCAATTAGAATCATCTATTAATTTTTATCAAAAATATTTTTCTAATAATGAATTAATGGAAAATATATATGATAATGTAGATGTTTTTTGGAACATGAAACAAGGACAAGTGGAAATATTAGATCCAAGCGGTAAGTTATTAATGGACTCATATGGTATAAGAGATTCTGAAATTTTAAGCACTCCTGATATAGCAAAAGCTAAAAATGGAGAAGTTGGAATATGGACCGGAAAAGTAAATTGTTATAATGATAAAGTAATGATAGTTTCTAAGGCCATTACTTCTAAGATAAATCCAAGTGATATGATAGGTATAGTTAGGATTATTTTTTCTTTAGAAGAAATACATAAAATAATAGATTCTTTTAGTGTATTATTTTTATTTATTTCTATAATAGTAATAGTTTTGGGTATAATAATGAGTTTAATAATAGCAAGAGATATAGTATCTCCAATAAAAAAGATAACAGCAGTTGCAAAGGAGATGGCGAAAGGAAATTTAAATATTAGAAGTAATGTTGCTGATAATATTGAAATTGCCCAATTATCAAAGACGTTGAATTATATGGGATGTGAGGTTGAAAAGAGAGAAAAATTAAAAAATGAATTTATATCTTCAGTTTCCCATGAACTGAGAACACCATTAACGTCCATTAAGGGATGGGCTGTAACTTTAAAGTATGATTGTAGTGATATGGATACAGTAGCTTTAGGTCTTGATATTATTGAAAAAGAAAGTGATAGATTAACAGAGATGGTGGAGGAATTATTAGATTTTTCTAAACTTATAAATGGTGTTATTTCCTTAAATATAAAAGAACATGATGTGAAAAGTTTTATTGAGTATATTGCAAATTATATGAGGCCAAGAGCAGAAAGAGAGGGGAAAAAATTTAATATAACTATAGATAAAAATGTTACAAAAGGTTATTTTGATGAAAATAGACTTAAGCAGGTTTTAAGTAATATTATAGATAACTCTTTTAAATTTACTGAAGAAAATGGAATAATAAGTTTAAATGCTAAAGTTGAAGAGAAGTATTTAGTGTTTAGGGTAAAAGATAATGGAAGTGGAATAAATAGTAGAGATTTACCACGAGTAAAAGATAAATTTTATAAGGGGAAAAATAGTAAATCTAGAAATGGAATAGGTTTATCTATATGTGATGAAATAGTAACTTTGCATAGAGGAGTTTTAGAAATTAAAAGTAAAGAAAATAAAGGGACAGAAATAATAATTAAAATTCCTTTAAATCAAGGAGAAGTTTAATATGAATAAGAAATTTTTAATGGTGTTTTTTCTTATTATAATATTGTTTTTTGGATGTAACTCAAATATTGGAAACGAGGAGAATAATGATATTTTTAATTTTACCGGAACTTGGAGAATTGATTTAGTTGAGCAACTAGGAGAAAAGGATGAGAGTGAAGACACTTCTAGTTATTTAATTGGGGATGAAATAAAATTAGGCAATAATAAAATTAATATTGCAGGTAATTATAGACGAGATATTCATTATAAGTTAAAAGCTATTGAAGGAGATTATATTCTTTCATATGAGAATAACTTAACTATGAATAATTTTATGAATGGTAGAGAGATGGTAGACTTAATATCTATTATTGATAAAAATCAAATAATAGGTGAGTTCTTTTTAAATTCTGATACAGAGATGATATTATTGTATAAAAACAATTTAATTAAATTAAGTAAAGTAAGCAAAATTGCTAATTTTGATGATATTAGAGAGGATAGTAATATAGGAAATACAACTGAAGAGGAAAATTTTGATATACAAGAGGGAGTTATGCTAGGGATTAAAACTCCTAGTAAAAAGATTGATGATGGAGTATATAGTAATGATGAATATAGAACACTATGGATATCTCATGATAATTGGAAAATAGGAAATATATATGAAAAACCTAATATTATATTTCCAAGATTAAATGGGATATGGAAATTAGAAATAAATCAAAAAAGTATTAATGGCTTTGAATATGATCAATTTCAGGTGGGAAAATATGATGAAAAATTTAAAAATGATACAGTAGAAAATATAATGTTAGATAAAAGTGAATATAAGACTATAAAATTTGTTGGAAATGATTATATTGCAATAGGAAAATATCAAGGAGATTCATTTGAAGGAAATTATCCAATTTATCAAATAATACCTATAAATAATATTAATATTGAAAATGGATTACAGGCAGATGAAATATTTATTGGGGATGAGAAAGAAAAATATTTAGAAGAATTTCAAAATAAAATTAATAGTTTATCTAAAGAACGAATAGATGAATTAAATATTTCTTCTTTAGATTATAATAATTTGGCTATTGAACGAAGAATAGGACGATGGACATTTGTTGCTAATTTATTGCCTAAGAATATGAATGAAGCGGGGGAAAGTTTTAAACTATCAATATTACCAGATAGTAGATTTATAAATTATAATTCTCTTTATATATCATGGAAGTCGCTAAAACAACAATTAGGTTTTTTTAAAGATGCATTTATATCTCCTTTAGCTAAAATTATATTAGTTCAATTTGATAGCTATATAGCGGTTTATAAAATAGAAAATGGAAATATAATAACAGAACCTTTAGTTACCATACCTATAGAAGAGAATGATGAAATAATAATGTCTGAGTGGGCTAGTGGAAGTTATGTAGAGCAATGGGAAAAGGCTTTTATTGATGGAGAGTTAATAATAGGAAATTAGAAGTAATTAAAAATATTGATAAAAAAATTGCTTAACTCTATAAAAAACAATATATTACAGAATGAGAAAAATTTTTTAATAAACTTTATAAAAGTGTTGTAAAATAAAATAGATGTGTTATAATTGAGGAAGAGGTCAAATTGTTTGACTATTTACAAGATTTAAAATAGATTAATAAAATTTCTCCTATTCAAGAGATATGTTATTAACCATGATAAATCTTAAGAAAATGGAGGAATTTATAATGGCAGATAAGACTATCGTATGCAGAGACTGCGGAAAAGAATTTTTATTCACTGAAGGAGAGCAAGCTTTCTACAAAGAAAAAGGATTCGATAACGAACCAGTAAGATGTGTTGAATGTAGAAGAGCAAGAAAAGCTCAACAAAACAACAGAAAGTAATTAAATTTATGAGATTGTAAGAAATTTTCTTACAATCTTTTTTGTTGCGTAAAAATATATTTTTAAATTATATCTATAATTAAATAAGCAAAAAATATATATGTAGTTTACTATAAGTTAATAACTGTATTACAAAAAAAGCTATATAAATTATAACAAATATGGTAAAATAATAAAGTTAATAGAGTTCATCAACATAAGGGGGCAATAAAGTGAGTAAAGATAAAAAAAGGTATTCTTTAAGAAATAAAATAATAATTTCAGCTATATCTATGATACTTGCTGTTATTGTTGGAGGCGTTATAGGATATTATAGCTATGTAAAGAGTAAAATATATACGAAGCCAAGTGAAATAGAAATTAAAACAGTAGAGAAAAAAAGCGAAGATGATGTGGAGTATAAGGAAGTAGAAGGCATTACTAATGTATTATTAGTTGGGACAGATGGTAGAGATGTAAAAGAAAGTGCAAGAGCAGATTCTATTATAATTGCAACTTTAGATAGCAATAATAAGGAAATAAGATTAACATCGTTATTTAGAGATACCTTGGTTGATATTAATGGATATGGACCATATAAGTTAAATGCAGCTATGGCTTTTGGAGGAATAGATTTATTAAAAGATACAATACAGGAAACATATGATATAAGTATAGATAAGTATATAATAATAAATTTTTGGGGATTTGAAGCCATAATTGATGAGATAGGTGGCTTAGAAATCGATGTTAAAGAATATCAATTAGATGAATTAAACAAGTATATAGGTGAATCTACTGGTGGAAATGATTGTCCAGTTACAGAACCAGGATTGCAATTGTTAAATGGAAAACAGGCTTTATCTTATGCGAGAATAAGAAAAGGTGTTGGAGATGAATTCGAAAGAACTGAAAGGCAAAGAGAGGTATTATTTAAGGTTGTTGAAAAGTTAAGGGAAACAAAGCCTACAAAGTATTTAGGAATAGTCAATAGTATGCTTGATTATATAAATACTAATATAGAAATTTTAGATGCTTTAAATATGGCATACACAATTTATAAATTTCCAAGCTTAGAGACAAAACAAATTCATATACCCGTTACAGAGTTGGCTGATGATATGAATTATGGAGGAGAAGTTGGATGGGTATTTATAATGGATAGGAAGCAAAATACAGAGATTTTACATGATTTCATATTTAATGGTATAGAGCCGGATGAAAGCAAATATGATTATAATTCTTTAAGAGAAGCACTTAATGAATATAGAACTGGTGAATGGATTGATGACTATCAAAATGATTATGAAAATAGCAATTCAGATAAAAATATAGATTATGAAGAATATCAAGATAATAATAAGTCATATGAGGATGATGAAGAATATATTGATGGAGAATGGGAATAAAGAATTATCAAATTTAGTTAAGGGATTGATAATATAAACATTGAGAAATTAAAGATAAAATAGATTTCTAACTTATTTTATCTTTAATTAGCCCAATGCTCTTTATGTTAAGACTTAGGATTTATTAATAGAAACTTCAGATTTAAATATATATATTTCAGTATTAAAAAATAAAAAAATAAAAAAATAAAAAAATCTAATTATTTTTATAGATAGAAAAATGGATTTGGTATAAAATTATATTAAACACTGCTTGGTAACGATTCCAAATGGTGTTTAGATAAAGTATACTTGATTTAATGGGAGATGAAAAAAATGGGTAGAGAGATAATGTTTAACAATGAATTCGAAAGATTATATAACTATGATGGAGAGCTAGGGGTAGTTTACTCAAATGAAAAAAGTAAGTTTATTTTATGGGCACCAACAGCAGAGAAAGTTGACTTAGTGCTATATGGTGATGATGGATATGATTATAATTGTAAACCAGTTCAAACTTATAATATGAATAAGGGGATTAATGGAACTTGGATAATAGAAATTAATGAGGAATTAAATGGACAATATTATAATTATTTAGTTACTATAGATGGGAAAGTTAATGAGGTTGTTGATCCATATGCTAAAGCAGTAGGGGTTAATGGTAAACGTGGAATGGTAATTGATTTAGATACTACTAATCCAGAAGGTTGGGAAGAAGATAAGAAACCAGAATTAAAATCACCTACAGATTCTATAATATATGAGGCACATGTAAGAGATTTAACTATAGATGAGACTTCCGGTATAAAAGAAGAATTTAAAGGTAAATTTAAGGGGCTTACAGAGAGTAATAGCTGTATTCCTGGAACTAACATCAAGACTGTAGTAAATCATATAAAGGACATGGGATTTACACATATTCACTTATTACCTTCTTTTGACTATGGCTCAGTAGACGAAACAAAACTTGATGAACCTCAATTTAACTGGGGATATGATCCTGAAAATTATAATGTTCCTGAAGGATCTTACTCAACGAATCCTTATTTAGGTGATGTTAGAATAAGAGAATTTAAAGAGATGGTGAAGGCACTACATCAGTCAGGAATAAGAGTAGTTATGGATGTTGTTTATAATCATACCTTCAATTTAGATTCATGTTTAAATAAAGCTGTTCCTAAATATTATTATAGACAAGATGAAGAAGGTAATTATAGTGATGCTTCAGCTTGTGGTAATGAAACGGCATCTGATAGATATATGTTTAGAAGATATATGATAGATTCAGTAGTATATTGGGCCAAGGAATATCATGTTGATGGATTTAGATTTGATTTAATGGGAATACATGATATAGAAACTATGAAGCTAATAAGAGAAGAGTTAAATAAAATAGATCCTACTATAATTATGTATGGTGAAGGATGGATGGGAGGACCGAGTCCTTTAAAAGAGGGTGGTGCAGCATTAAAGAAAAATACCCATAAATTTGGTGATTTACAAATAGCAGCATTTAGCGATGATTGTAGAGATGGAGTTAAAGGACATGTTTTCTATGAAGAAGAGGCTGGTTTTGCAAATGGAAAAGATGGACTTGAGGAAACAATAAAGTTTGCTGTTGTTGCATCAACACCACATGAGCAAATTGATAAAACTAATATAGTATATTCAGAAGAGTTTTGGGCTAATGAACCTTATCAAACAGTAACTTATGCATCTGCACATGATAATTACACTTTATGGGACAAACTACAGATAGTATCACCAGAATCTAGTAAAGAGGAATTAATAAAAATTAATAAATTAATAGCTGGAATAATATTAACTTCACAAGGAATAAGTTTTGTGCATGCTGGAGAAGAAATGGCAAGAACTAAAGTTGATGAGCATGGTAAATTAGTAGAAAACAGTTTTTCTTCTCCTGATAAGGTTAATAAAATTTGTTGGGATAGAAAAATCGAATATAAGGATTTAGTTGAATATTATAAGGGATTAATTTCATTAAGAAAAGAATATAAATCATTTAGAATGAATAGCAATAAAGATATACAAAAAAATATTCATTTCTTAGAAAAGGGAAAAGATTTTGAATCTGATAATTTAGTTGCATATATAATAGATTCTAAGAATATAGATGATAAGTGTTCTAAAATAGCAGTTATAATAAATGCAAGTGAGACAGAGGAAGTAGTAAAACTTAGTGAAGAAAATTGGGGAGTATTTGTTAATGATAAAAGAGCAGGAAAAGATCTTATCGAAAAAGTTAATAGTGGTATAGTAAATATTTCTGCAAAATCAATAAAGGTACTAATAAAATAATAAACTAAAAATATAAGCAATATAAAAAAAGTATGGAATGTAACTTATATAAATTAAATAGTTACATTCTATATTATATTTAAATTAATAAAAAGGGGTGAGCTTTATGGGAATGAATATGATAGTTTATCAAATAGTTAATGAATTTAAAAGGTTAGATGAAGTGGTTGCAATAACTTTAGCTGGATCATGTGCAAGTGGGAGAAAGGATAATTATTCAGATATTGATATAGATATAATTACAGAAAGAGATATACCAGTTGAAAAAAGAGAAAGTATTGCAAAAAAATTTTCAGACTTAATGGAAATAAATAATACCTTTTGGGGTCCATCTGATGAATTTGTATTAAGAAATTCATCAATACAAGTTGATATAGCTTATTTTGATTTTAAATGGTTAAAAGAGAAATTAGAAAATATTTTAGAAAATCATATAGCATCTATTGGATATACAACTTGTTTTTGGAATAATGTAATTAATTCATTAGTAGTTTTTGATAAAAATAATAAATTCAATGATCTTAAAGAAAAGTATACTATAGAGTATCCAGAGGAGCTCAAAAGAAATATAGTTAACAAAAATTATCCCATATTAAAAAAGAACTTCTCAGCATATTATAATCAAGTAGAGAAGGCTATAAATAGAAAAGATATAGTGAATTTAAATAACAGAATAACAGCATTTTTAGATAGTTATTTTGATATTATATTTGCTATAAATGAAATTCCACATCCGGGAGAGAAAAGGCTTTTAAGTATAATTAATACTATGTGTGAAAAACTACCTAAAAATTCAGTAAAAGATATTGAGAAGTTAATTAAAGATATTTCAAATTGTGATTTTACAATATTAGAGGATATTGATGAGATTGTTAATCAATTAGATGTAATTCTTAAGAATGAAAGTTTGATAAGTTGCAGTGATAATGTTTACGGTAGTGATGATCATTGTTATAATTAATATGGTGTATAAAAATATTATATAGGTGTATTAATGGAGGGGATAACAATGAGAATACAAAGAGATAAACTATTAAACAAAGTTAATGGTAAAGAAATTTATGTTTATACATTAGCTAATAAGGATACAACTATAAAAATTACAAACTATGGAGGTATTATATTATCACTATTTACAAGCGATAAATTCGGAAAACAAGATGATATTGTTTTGGGATATGATAATTTTGAAGATTATAAGACTACTACAACATATTTTGGTGCTGTTATTGGACGCTGTGCTAATAGAATTGGAAAAGCTGAAATTGAAGTAGATGGAGTAAGATATAACCTTGCAAAAAATGATGGTAATAATCATCTTCATGGTGGAGTTAATGGATTTAATACAGTAGTATGGGATTCAGAGATTTTAGCAGATGAAGATGGAGAGTACTTAAAGTTATCATATTTAAGTAAAGATGGTGAAGAGAATTATCCAGGAAATTTACAAGTTATAGTAGAGTACAAACTAACAAATAAAAATGAGTTAGTTATTAATTACTATGGTAAATCTGACAAAAGTACAGTTTTAAATTTGACCAATCATTCATATTTTAACTTAAAAGGACATGATTCTGGAGATATATTAGATCACAAAGTTAGAATTCATTCAAAAAATATAACTGCAACAGATTCTGAAAGTATACCAACTGGTGAAATAAGAAGTGTAATAGGAACACCAATGGATTTTAGTAAGTTAAAATATATTGGATTGGATATAGAAAAAGAATATGATCAATTAATTAATGGAAAAGGATATGATCATAATTGGATTGTTGATGATTATACAGGCGAGTTAAAGAAGGTTGCAGAAGTTGTAGAGGAAAAGAGTGGAAGAACGCTAGAAGTATTTACCACAAAGCCTGGAATACAATTCTATACAGGTAACTTTTTAAATGAAAATGAAATTGGAAAGGGTGGAGTAAGATATAAGAAGAGACAAGGCTTATGCCTTGAAACACAATACTTTCCAGATAGTTTACATCATTCGGGATTTTCTAATGTTATATTAGAAGCTGGACAAGAGTATAATCATACTACTATTTATAAAATGGGAATTATAAAAGAATAGTAAATGAAAAATGACTAAGAGAGGTTTTACTCCTTAGTCATTTTTTTGCAATTTTTGCAATAACCATATATTTCTAATCGGTGTTCGGTCACATCAAAATCCATATCATCTCTAAGATGTTTTTCATAAATACATAGAGGACAATCAGTTATAGGAAACACTTCTCTGCATTGTTTACAAATTAAGTGATGTCTATGTTCGGAAGTATTCATTTCATATGAAGTTTTATTATCGTCACCTAAAATACATTTAGAAATTACATTTTTATTAGAGAGAGAATCTAATATTTTATAAATTGATGACAAATTTATAGAAATTGAGTTTTCTTTTAATTTTGAATAAATTTCTTCAGCACTAAGAGGCTGTGTACTTTCAGATAATATCTGAAGTACAGAAGTTCTGTGTTTAGTTACTTTCAATCCTTTTGATTTAAGTATATCACTAAAGTTGATTTCATTATCCAATTTATTACCTCCAGGCATTATTTATTTATATTATACAAATTTACGCCTAATAATTAAAGTGATAAAGAATATTACTGATGAAACAAGAACAATTGTTGCACCTGTAACTGTATTTAAATAATAGGAAATTATTAATCCTGTAATACCAGAGAATATAGCAATTAATACTGAAAATAAATGATATTGGCGAACATTTTTAGAAATATTACGAGCTGCAGCAGCAGGTAAAACTAAAAGGGAATTTATTATTAATAAACCTACCCATCTTACTGTTAAAGTAACTATAACAGCTATAGTGCAAGTAAATATAATTTCTATTAATAATGTGTTCATTCCACGGCTATTTGCAAGAGAGGGATTTAAACTTGTTATAAGTAATTTATTAAATATTAAAGCCCAAAGTATGATAACCACAATGAATACAACAAATAGTAAAATAATCTCCTTTTGAGTTATGCTAAGTAAATCTCCTACTAAGTACGATGAAAATTTATTTAAGCTACTAGAAAAACTCATAAGTACTAAACCTAAGGCTATTGCAGTAGATGAGAAAACACCTATTATTGTATCAGTAGATGAAGTTCCTTTATTTTTTATGATTGTTATAGATACTGCAAAGCAAATTGAAAACAACGTTGCTCCCCACATTGGATCAATACCACCTAAAAGAATTCCAATAGCTATTCCTGTAAAGGCACCATGGCCTAGGGAATCGGCAAAGAAAGACATTTTATTGCTAACAACCATAGTACTTAAAATCCCAAAAAGAGGAGTAACTATTAAAATAGCTAAAAAAGCATTTTTCATAAAATCAAAAGATAGCCATTGGAATGGCAGTATTAAATGAATAAAATTGTATATAGAATCAAACATATCTTAAATGCCTCCTGTTTTAGATGAGTCTTCATTAGAATGATTTAATGATAATCCAAATATTTTTTGTGTAGCAGGATGATTAAAAACTTGTTTTGGAGTACCAGAACAAACTATTGTACCATTTACAAGTGCTACACGATCAGAATATTTATAAACTAAATCTAAATCATGAGAGACTAAGATAATTGATAAATCATAATTTTTTTTAATATCCATAAGTATTTCATAAAATAATTCTAATCCATTTTGATCCACTCCAGATACAGGTTCATCTAATAGTAATATATTAGGCATTGGATCAAGTGCTAAAGCAAGTAAAACTCTTTGTAGTTCTCCACCAGATAAAGCTCCAAGACGTCTATCTATTAAATGAGGAACTTTTACTCTTTTTAGGCTTTCTAATACATCTTCACGGATTTTCTTTCTAGGTTTTAACAATGAAGGCATAGAAGTCTTACAACAGACAAACAAATCAAGCACACTAATAGGAGTGTCTTTATCAAATGTTAAATATTGAGGAACATATCCAATTATAGGTTGATGATATTTATTATCATTCTGCCCAATGAAATTTAAGTTCCCAGAATGTTTAACTTCTCCAAGTAAAGCCTTAAGTAGTGTGCTTTTACCAGCACCATTTGGACCAATTATAGATGTAAGTTCTCCACAATGAATATGGAGATTTACATCTTTAAGTATTTCATTATTACCAATAGTAACAGAAAAGTTTTCTATTTTTGTGCAACAAAAGTTATTGCAACTATTATTTTTATTAAAGTTAGCCTTTTTTATCATTTTAACGCCTCTTTTAATACATCAAGATTTTTTTTCATCTTATTTATATAATCATCATAAGCATCAGGATTAGCATCACCTGTTACTATAGGATCTAATTCATAAACTGTAGCACCAGTTTCCGTAGCTATAGTTTCAGCAACCTTAGAAGAATATTGAGGTTCAGTAAATAAAGCTTTTATATTTTTTGTTTTTATAGTATTGATTATCTCTTCAATTTCTTTTGCTGATGGCTCAGAATCTGGTTCTATTTCAATAACACCAGCTATGTTTAAGTTAAATTCTTCAGCAAAGTACGGAAATGCTTCGTGGAATGTAATTATATCTCTATTTGGTAAGTTATCTAATTCTGCATGCATTTCGTTTTTTAAGTCTTCTAATTTAGAAACATAAGTATTTGTATTTGCTTCATAGGCATCTTTGTTTTCAGAATCTAAAATTTCAAGTTGAGAAGAAATATTTTTAACCTCGTCGATGTTACCTGTCACACTAACCCATACATGAGCATTATATTCATGATCATGCTCATGATCTTCTGCATGTTCATCTTCATCATCGTGTTCATGGTCATCATGGCTGTGTGTATCATCTTCTAAAAGATCAAGACCTTTAGTAGCATCAATTATTTGAAGATCAGGGTATTGTGAAATTATACTATCTAAGAAAGATTCCATTCCAGCACCATTTACAACTAGAATATCAGCATTTTCTAATGTTTTTAAGTCCTGAGGAGTAAGCTGATAATCATGAAGACATCCTGTTTGAGATTTAGTCATATTTGTAACACTTACATTAGGAATATCTTTCGTAATATTAATCGTTGATATGTATAATGGATAAAAAGAGGTTACTATATTTAAAGTGTCATCATCAGTAGTTTTATTTGAATTTGTATTATTGCTACAACCTATAAATAATAGTGATGTTGTAATAAGTGGTATTAGTAATTTGGAAATTTTAAATTTCATAACTTGTCCTCCTAAAGTCAAATGATAATAATTTGCAATTATAATAGATATTATACTACTTTTTGAAAAAAAGTAAATTAAAAATTTTTTTATTATTTTCATTGAATATTATATGTATAGACAACAAAATGTAAAAATGTATAAAAAAGTAACAAATTATGAATGAAAAAATAAAATAATAAAAAAATGTTCGTAAGAACTATTGGAATTTTTAAAATTTCTGTTATTATATAAAAGTAAACTCGTTATCACATTGAGTGAATGAGTAAATTCAAGTAACAAAAGATAAAAAGGAGATTATATTAATGAATAGTTTTTTGGATAATTTCTTTAAGCTTAAAGAAAATGATACAAATGTAAAAACAGAGTTTATAGCTGGTGTTACAACATTTATGACAATGGCTTATATTTTAATTGTTAATCCGAGTATTTTATCAGCAGCAGGAATGGATTTGGGAGCTGTATTTACGGCAACCGCAGTATCAGCAATAATTGCAACATTAATAATGGGATTATATGCTAAGTTACCTTTTGCTCAAGCGCCAGGTATGGGATTAAATGCATTCTTTGCATATACTGTAGTTTTATCAATGGGATATTCATATCAATTCGCATTAACTGCAGTTTTATTAGAAGGGTTAATATTCGTATTATTAACAGTATTTAATGTAAGGGAAGCTATTGTTGATTCAATTCCAGTAAATATTAAAAGAGCTATTTCTGTTGGAATAGGATTATTTATAGCATTACTTGGACTTGAAGGAGCTGGAATAGTTGTTCATCCAGCAGATGGAGGAACAATAGTTGCTTTAGGAAATATTACTTCAGGTACAGGACTTTTAGCGATAATAGGAATAGTAATTACAGGAATATTAGTAGCAAGAAAAGTTAAAGGTGCCTTATTCTTAGGAATGATGATAACAGCAGCAATAGGGATACCAATGGGGGTAATAGATCTTCCTAATAAAATCTTTAGTATGCCACCATCAATTAGCTCAACATTTATGCAATTTGAATGGCATAATATTTTCTCTTGGGATATGGTAATAGTATTATTTACATTATTATTTATGGATATGTTTGATACTATAGGAACTTTAGTAGGTGTTGCAACTAAAGCAAACATGTTAGATAAAGATGGAAAAGTACCAAATATTAAAAAGGCTCTTTTAGCAGATGCAGTAGGAACAACAGTAGGAGCATGTCTTGGAACAAGTACAGTTAGTACTTTTGTTGAAAGTGCTTCAGGTGTAGCAGAAGGTGGAAGAACTGGATTAACAGCAGTATCTACGGCATTTATGTTCTTCTTAGCATTATTCTTATCACCTATATTTGGAGTAATTACTTCAGCAGTTACAGCTTCAGTTTTAGTTATTGTTGGATTATTTATGATAGAAAATATAAAAGAGTTAGATTTAGAAGATTATACGGAAGCAATTCCAGCGTTCTTAACAATAATAATGATGCCATTTTCATATTCAATTTCAGATGGTATAGTATTTGGTGTTGTATCATATATATTCTTAAAACTATTTACTGGCAAATGGAAAGAAATAAGTTGGGGTACGGTAGCCGTTGGAATAGTATTTGTATTAAAATTTGTGTTTATATAGACTTTATAAAAGTTCACTTTGATAAGTATCAAAGTGAACTTTTATTTTTACACAATTTTTTAATTTTAAAATATAGTATAAGAGTAATTTTAAAATTTCTTTATTACCGTTAGTAAAGTATCTAAAGAAGATGACAAGGTGCTTATATCATCTTCATTTAAAGGAGCAAGTTTTTCTTTTATTACTTCTTTAATATATTCCTGTCCTTCCTTTAAAAATTCTAAGGCTTTAGGTGTAGTTTGTATTAAAATAACTCTTCTATCAGTAGGATCATAATCTCTAAGAACAAGACCTTCTTCTACTAATTTATCGATTACAGGTGTCATATTAGGCTTAGATATACAAAGTTCTTTTGCCATTTTAGAAATAGGGATTGGTCCATTATGAATTAAATAAAATAATACCTTTATATGTGAATGTGGAATATTAAATTTTTTTGTAAGAGCATTAGGATTAAAAATATGTTTATTGAGAGAGAATAATAATAAATATAAATTATCTGATATATCATTTAAATTTAAAGTAGTCATGTTAGCCTCCTTACAATAGTAATTGATAATATTATAATCTATTAAAAAATAGTTTACAATATATAGTTATAAAATCATAACTATTATAAAATAGTAACATTTTATATTGACAGAGAATAGTTATAAAAATATAATTATTATAAAAATAGAAATATATTAAATTTAAATAAGGAGAGGAGAGCTTATGCTTAATTTATTAAAACACTTAAAGCCTTTTGTTGGTTCAATGATACTTGCAATAGCACTTTTATTTGTTCAAGCCATATGTGATTTATCATTACCAGACTATATGTCTAATATAGTGAATGTTGGAATACAACAAGGCGGAGTAGAAAATGCTGTTCCTAAAGTTATTAAATCATCAGAAATGGAAAAGTTATTTATTTTCATGAAAGATGATGAAAAGAATGTTGTAGATAATAATTATACTTTGTTAGATAAAGATAATCTCACTACAGATGAGTATAATAAGTATGTAAAAGACTATCCAGAATTAAAAAATGAAAGTATTTATAGGTTAAATACTAAGAAAGAAGAAAATTTAGACAAGTTAAATGAGATATTTGGAAAGCCGATGCTTATTGTTTCAATGTTGGAATCACAAGGATTAAATGGAGTTCCAGGTATTAATAGTGCAGTTCCTCAGGGAGTTGACTTATCTACTATGGATCCTTTTGAAATGTTAAAAATGATGTCTCAAGAACAAATTAATAGCATGTTATCAAGTGTAGATGAGAAATTAGCAGATATGCCAGATAGTATGATAACTCAAGCTGCTACTAGTTATGTAAAAGAACAATATAAAGAAGTTGGAATTAATACTGATAAGCTTCAATCTAATTATGTAATTATAGCTGGAATAAAAATGGTAGGTATCGCTTTAATTAGTATGGTAGCTACAGTTATTGTAAGCTTTATTGCTGCAAGAGTTGGTGCTGCATTAGGTAGAAACTTAAGAAAAGATGTATTTAATAAGGTTGTAGGATTCTCAAATACAGAATTTGATGAATTTTCAACGGCATCACTTATTACAAGAACAACAAATGATATACAACAAATTATTATGCTTGTTGTAATGGGATTAAGAATTGTATTCTATGCCCCAATATTAGGTGTTGGTGGTGTTATTAAAGTTATTAATACAGGAGCATCAATGGGATGGGTAATTGGAGTTGCAGTAATATCAATATTACTTTTAGTAATTGTATTATTTAGTTTTGCTATGCCAAAGTTCAAAAGTGTACAAAAGCTTGTTGATAGATTAAATCTTGTTACAAGAGAAAGTCTAACTGGTATGCTTGTTATTCGTGCATTTAGTACACAAAAGTATGAAGAAGAAAAGTTTGAAGTTGCTAATAAGAACTTAACTAGAACAAACCTTTTTGTTAATAGAATTATGACTGTAATGATGCCATTAATGATGTTTATTATGAATGCAATAACATTACTAATTGTATGGGTTGGATCTCATAGAATCGATGAAGGTATTATACAAGTTGGAACAATGATGGCATTTATGCAATATACTATGCAAATAATTATGGCATTCTTAATGATATCAATGGTTTCAGTTATATTACCAAGAGCAATGGTTTCTGCCCAACGTGTATCTGAAGTTTTAAATGTTGATGTAGCAATTAAGGATTCAGAGAAGTTACAAGTATTTAATCATGATGAAAAAGGAACTATTGAATTTAAAAATGTTTCATTTAGATATCCTGGAGCTGATGAAGATGTAATAAGTAATGTTAGCTTTAAAGCATTTCCAGGAGAAACTACTGCATTTATTGGTAGTACAGGTAGTGGTAAATCTACATTAATTAATTTGATACCTCGTTTCTATGATGCAACAGAAGGTGAAATATTAATTGATGGTGTAAATATAAAGAGTGTATCTCAACATGACTTAAGAGAAAAAATAGGATTTATTCCTCAAAAGGGACTTTTATTCTCAGGTACAATTGAAAGTAACTTAAAGTATGGTGGAAATCATATAACTGATGAAGATATGATGAAAGCTTCTGAAATTGCCCAAGCAATGGAATTTATAAATAGCAAAGAAGAAGGCTTTAATACAGAGATTGCTCAAGGTGGTACAAATGTGTCTGGTGGACAAAAACAAAGATTAGCAATTGCTCGTGCTATAGCTAAAAAACCAGAAGTGTTTATATTTGATGATAGTTTCTCTGCATTAGACTTTAAGACAGATGCTAAACTTAGAAAGGCAATAAATGCTGAATTAAAAGAAAGTACGATTTTAATTGTTGCTCAAAGAATAAGTACTATAATGAATGCAAACCAAATTATAGTTCTTGATGAAGGTAAGGTTGTTGGTAAAGGAACTCATAAGGAGCTTATGGAGAACTGCGAAGTTTATCAACAAATAGCTCTATCACAACTTTCAAAGGAGGAGCTTTCAAATGAGTAAACATAAAATGAGAGGCCCAATGGATGGAGGTCCAATGGGCGGAATGGGAAGAGGTGGCGAAAAGGCTAAGGATTTCAAAAAGACTATGAAAACTCTTGCGAAATATTTAAAGCCTTATAGCTTATCAATAATAATAGTTATAATATTTGCTATTGGTTCAGCTGCATTTTCAATTGTAGGACCAAAAATATTAGGAAAAGCAACTACAGAAATATTTAATGGATTAGTTAAAAAAGTTACAACTACTAATGCTGAAGGAATTAATTTTACTCGTATAGGGGAAATAATTTTATTCTTAGTGGGGTTATATTTAATTAGTGTAATTTTCTCATTAATACAAGGATGGGTAATGTCAGGAGTTGCCCAGAAGGTATCTTATAATATGAGAAAAGAAATATCAGAAAAAATTAATAGAATGCCACTTAAGTATTTTGATACTAAAACTCATGGTGAAGTATTATCAAGAGTAACAAATGATGTTGACACTGTGAGCCAAACTTTAAATCAAAGTTTATCACAAATGTTAACAGCAGCAACAACTCTCATTGGTGTACTTATAATGATGTTCTCAATAAATTGGATAATGACATTAGCTTCATTAATTGTAGTTCCAGTATCAGCTGGATTAATTGCTTTTGTTGTTAAAAAATCTCAAAAGTATTTTAAGATGCAACAAGAGTATTTAGGATATGTTAATGGTCAAGTTGAAGAGGTTTATTCTGGTCATAATGTAATGAAAGCTTTTAATGCAGAAGAAAGAGAGATCAATAAATTTACTGAACTTAATGATACACTTTACAATAGTGCATGGAAATCACAATTTTTATCAGGTATGATGATGCCTATAATGACTTTTGTAGGTAACTTAGGATATGTAATAGTATCAATACTTGGTGGATGGTTAACTATTAAAAATGTTATTGAAGTTGGTGATATTTTATCTTTCGTTCAATATATTAGATCATTTATGCAACCAATCGCTCAAACTGCACAAATAGCAAATGTACTTCAATCAACTGCAGCAGCTGCTGAAAGAGTATTTGAATTCTTAGACGAAGAAGAAGAAAGTTTAGATGCTGAAAATCCAGTAAGTACAGAAAACATAGAAGGAAAAGTTGATTTTAAAGATGTTCATTTTGGATATAATCCAGAAAGAACTATTATTAATGATTTTACAGCTCATGTAAAACCAGGGCAAAGAGTTGCAATAGTAGGACCAACTGGTGCTGGTAAAACAACAATGGTTAAGCTTCTTATGAGATTCTATGATGTTAATGATGGGGCTATTTTAATTGATGGGCATAATATTAAGGATTTCAGAAGAAACGATTTAAGAAAAATGTTTGGTATGGTTCTTCAGGATACATGGTTATTTAATGGAACTATAATGGAAAACTTACGTTATGGTAGATTGGACGCTACAGATGAAGAAGTTAAACAAGCTGCTAAAGCAGCTCATGTTCATAGCTTTATAAAGACATTACCTCATGGTTATGATATGGAGCTTAATGAAGAAGCAAGTAATGTATCACAAGGTCAAAAGCAATTATTAACTATTGCTCGTGCCATATTAGCAGACCCTAAGATATTGATACTTGATGAAGCAACAAGTTCAGTTGATACAAGAACTGAAGTATTAATTCAAAAGGCTATGGATAATTTGATGCACGGAAGAACAAGTTTCATAATTGCACATAGATTATCTACTATTAGAGATGCAGATCTTATTCTTGTTATGAAAGATGGAGATATAGTTGAACAAGGAAATCATGAAGAGCTATTAGCTAAGAATGGATTCTATGCTAATCTTTATAATAGCCAATTTGAAGGGGCAGAAGCATAAATTATTAATGAAGTAACAAATAGGAATTAAATATAGTTAATAAAGTGAAAAACAAGGTGGATTGTAAGAATCCACCTTGTTTTTTAGCATAGTTTAATTTTTTGACCTGCTGTAATAAGGTTTAAATCTGATATATTATTAATTTCAATTATTTTATTAATATTTAAATTAAACATTTCAGAGATACTTTCTAAAGAATCACCTTCTTTTGTTGTATATACACCAGATGAATAAAGTTGAAGTACCTGGTTCTTTAAAAGTTTATTTGGATTTTTTATATTATTTAATTTTGCAATCTTATCATGCCTAATACCAAATTTATTAGCTAGATTAATTAGTGTATCATTTTCTTTTACCACATAGGTAAAAGGATATTTACAATTTTGAACTCTCCATTCGATAATTTCTATTTCATCTGTTGGTGTAATAGAGTTAAAATAGTCTGTATAAGGATGATTATTGATTGTAATATATATATTTTCTGTTTGATAATAATTTTTTAAGGTATTATAAATACAATCAAAAAATTTTTTTGTCTTAATTGTATTTTCCTTTAGACTATTTATGATACCACTGTAAAAATCTATATGAGCAAAATTTTCTTTATAATTATAATATATTTTATTTATTTTTGTATTGCGATTTATTATTGGAAGTAATCCTATAGGAGGGGTTTCGAATAGTTTAGAGAAGCCTAAAGTTATATCTTCATTAGTATTGTAATTTAAAATTTTATTTGAATACCAAATAGTGTTTAAATTTTCATCAGGATAGTATATTTTAACGTTTTTAGAGTAAGGAGTATTTTCTAGTATATCTTCAAGCTCACAATATAAAAATCCTATTTTTTTTATATAATATATACTTTTAACAAGACCTATACCTAGTACATAGTAATCTATAGAAAAATCAGAGTTGTTTTTAGATAGAGTAACAATTTCTATGGCTGAAGGAAATAAGTTAAATTGAGTTTTAACTGCTATATCTACATTAGTAATACAGCGCTTGCTTCCATCAGATAAAAGCCACATATTATTTTTAATAATAGGCTCTTTTATTAAATAATTATCAATATTATTAGATTCATCTAAGAAATTCTGATGGTGGTAAGTATTTCCGATTTGAAAGGAAAGTTTAATACCGTCATCAGTATATTCATAAATATTTACGGTATTAGTTATACCATTATCACATCTAACTTGAATTTTATTATTATTAAAATAATCTATTGAACTTTTGAAATTAATTAAATTATTATTAAATGCCCTATAAATATACATTGAATTTGAATTGGGTGGAAAATATTCTTTGGATTTTATACTCATAGTAACTCACCTCATAATCATTCGTGCGGTAATTTATTTAATTGATACTACAGTATATGAAGAAAATTGAAACTTTGTTTAAGGTTAAAGTAAAGATTTATTGAAAGGTGAGAGAAAATAATAATTTTATTATATAAAAAGAGTTATGACTAATTAGCATAACTCTTTTCATATAATATAAAGTAATTAAAAATCTCTTTCTAAAATACTTATTTTTTTAGGATCTTCAAAATCCTTTAATGAATCTATTCCTAATTTATCTAGCACATCATCAAGAATCTTACTATGAACAGCTACTTTTATTGAAGCATCATAAGCAAAGTTATCTACTGCCTTTTTACCTTCTTCAGGAGGAACTAGAATTTTAGGGCCACCAACACATCCACCAACGCAACCCATACCTTCAATAAAGCTTGCATTTGCTTTACTTGCCAAAGCTTCATCAAGTATTGCTTTACATTCTTTAACCCCTTCAGCTTTTCTAGCTTTAAAGTTTTTAATGTTATCTGGATAAAGTTCTTCTATAGCTTCTTCTACAGCTATTGAAACACCGCCAGTACGAGCATATAATCTTCCACCTCTAGATGTGTATTCTATAGACGGAATACCCTTTAAATCTCTAGGGTGAATTTCTAAAGATTCAAAGATATCATTAAGTTCTTGGAAAGTTAAAACAAAGTCAATTGCTCCAGCAACATCCTTTTCTTTTGCTTCTGCTTTTTTTGCTATACAAGGTCCTACAAATACAACTTTTGCATCTTTATTAAGAGATTTAATTACTCTACCAGCTGCAATCATAGGAGAGACTGAAGGTGAAAGATTAGGAACAAGTTCCTTATAAACCTTTTTTAGCATTCCTACCCACATTGGACAACAACAAGAGGTTATCATTAAATCATTTGGACTTTTTACATGTTTATTAAATTCAACAGCTTCCTTTATAGTTAACATATCAGCAGCAAAAGCAACTTCAATCATATCTGTAAATCCAATTTTAATAAAGGCAGCCCTTAATTGATCCATAGTTACATCACTACCAAATTGACCTATAATAGCAGGGGCAACTGCAGCTATTACAGTTTTATTATTTTTTAATAAATCTAAAATTGGCAAAAATTCTATTTTGTCTAAAATACGTCCATTAGTACAGAAATCAACACAAATGCCACAATCGATACAAATATTATTATCAATAAAAGTTGTATTATTATCAGAATCAAATTTTATTGCATGAAAAGGGCAAGCTCTTTGACAGCCATATGTATTATTTGCATCAGGATTACAATTTGTACCGGAACATTCAAGTTTTTCTACTATTTTTTTATTTACCTTATAATTAGTTATTGCTTTTTTTAAGTTATAAACATAATTATTATCAAAATCAACTTTTACCCCACATAATGAAGTTATTATTTCAAAAGTTTCTTGTGGAGATTTTTCATGACAAGTAATTATTTTATTAAGGGTTTCGTCAAAATTACCGTCATAATAAGATTTTATTAATATATCAAACAAATCAGTATACTTACTATTCATCATATACCTCCTAAAATAGAAATAATAAATAATTCTGTATAATTTAGTATATCTCTATTGTGATATGAAAATACTTAAAAATTAAATTAAATTAAATAAAAAATAACATATTATGAATATTAAAAACAAAATTAATGACTATTTTACATAATTTTGTTATAATATGTTGAAAAATATATATTTAAGGTTAGGTGCGATATGACTAGAATACTAAAGAGGGTTGGAATATTTTTATTTATATTAGTATGTGTTTTTTTCAATAATGTATATGCAGAAAAAAATAATAATATTAATTTTCAAAGTATGACTATAGATGATGGATTATCTCAGTCGTTAGCTGAATATATATATCAAGATAGTTATGGATATATTTGGATAGGAACTAGCGATGGTTTAAATAGATATAATGGTAGTGAATTTAAGATATATAAGAATAGTAAAAGTAATGAGAATACAATAAGTAATAATGTAATTACTTCATTAGTAGAGGATAATAGTAAGAACTTATGGATAGGTACTTATAGTGGCTTAAATAAGATGAATTTAGTTACTGGAGATATAACAAGATATTTAGTTTCTCAAGATGATAAAAATTCATCTAATTCAGTAATTGAAGAGTTAATGGTTGATTCAAAGGGAAGACTTTGGGTATGTAGTATCAGTAGTTTAAATTTATATGATAGTAAAAATGATAAATTTATAAAAATAGAAACTGACTTATTAAATGATAAAGTTATTCAAGATATTGCAGAAGATGACGATGGCGTTATATGGATATGTACTGATGCTGGATTATATACATATAAACCCGAGGAAGAAAAATTTGAGAAGTTTAATGATCCTCAAAATATAATTAAGGATAAAAATATTTTTACAATTTATTATAGTAATAATGAATTATGGATAGGAACTAAAATATATGGATTAATTGTAATGGATTTAAATGATTACAGTATAAAATCATATGAATATAACCCAAATGATAATAATAGTATACCTAGCAATCTTGTAAGAGATATACTTAGAGCAAAAGATGGGTCTATATGGTTAGGAACAGATCAAGGATTAGTTTTATTCGATGAAGAAACTGAAAATTTTTATACATATAAAAATAATTTGGATAAATATAGTATTTGTGATGACAATATTATAAACTTATATGAAGATAGGCTTGGGGTAATATGGGTAGGTACTTTTAATGGAATAAGTAAATTTTCTATAAATAAGGAGTTTAAAGTTTATAGAAATGATCTAATGAACAATAATTCATTAAGTAATAGTAGCGTAAGTGGAATATATGAAGATGATGATGGAGCGATATGGGTTGGAACATTTAATTCTGGAGTTAATAAAATAGATAGGATTACTGGAGATGTAACTAGATATTATAATTTGACAGGAAATTCTCAATCTTTAAGTAGTAATAGAATAAAAGCTATAACAGGAATAGACAATGAAATATGGATTGCAACTGATAATGGATTAAATAAATATGATAAAAATACAGGTGTTTTTACTACATATAATAGATCAGACAACAAAAATAGTATTAATAGTGACGAAGTAAGGGCATTATTTATTGATAAAGAGGGAATGCTTTGGATTGGTACTAAAGATGGTCTATGTAGCTTTGATAGAGAAGATAAATTTGTATCATATAATGATTTATTTGAAGAAAATGGGATTTATGAAAAAGTTGTTTCAGCTATTTATGAAGATAGTGAAGGAATAATGTGGATTGGCCTAGGAGCTGATGGTGGCTTAGTAAGTTATAATAGAAAAACTGGAGAGGTAAAAAACTATTTATCAGATGATAATGATTTAAATTCATTAAGTTTTAATACTGTAAGGGCTATTTCTGAAGATAGTAATGGAATGATATGGATAGGAACTCAAAGTGGATTAAATAAATTTAATAAGAAAAGTGGAAAATTTACTTCATACACATATATGGATGGGCTATCTAATGATTTTATATATGGGGTGATTGTAGATAATAGTGATAATGTTTGGGTAAGCACTAACTATGGAATTTCGATGTATGATCAAGCAAATAATAAGTTTATAAGATATTATGAGGCTGATGGAATTTCTAGTAATGAATTTAATGGATTTTCATATCATAAGAATAAGGATGGTAGTAGGATTTATTTTGGAGGTATAAATGGATTAACAGAAATTAATCCATTTGATATTAAGTCTAATATAAGTAGTGAACAAGTGATAATAGATAGTATCAAAACAAGTGGCGGTATTGAAATTAATGAACGTGATAATATTGTACTTGATTATGATTCAAGAGAGTTATATATAAAGTTTTTTATTCCTGAATATAAAAATATTAGTCAAATTCAATATGCTTATAAATTAGAAGGTACTGATAAGGAATGGGTTTTTGCTGGTAATGAAAATTATGCAAGATATGCTAGTTTAGAGCCCGGTAACTATACTATGTTAATATCAGGAAGAGATTATAATGGTGTTTGGTCTGAAGCATGTAAAATAGATATTAGAGTAAAAAATTCAATTTGGAAAAGTCCTTATGCATATGCTTTTTATATTTTAATAATAAGTATAATAATATATTTATACTATAATGAAGTTAAGATATTAGATGGATTAGTTAGACAAAGGACGCAGGAACTAAATAATAAGCTAAATGAAAATAAAGAACTATATAATAAATTAATAGAAACAGAAAGATATAAAAATAACTATTTTGTAAATTTATCACATGAGTTAAGAACACCATTAAATGTAATTTTATCTGTAGAGCAATTAATATCTTCACTTAATAAAGAAGGAAAAGAAATAAGCAGAGATAAAATGGAAGTTTATATGAATGCTTTAAAAGGAAATTCAAAAAGACTTTTAAACTTAATTAATAATATAATAGATACGTCTAAGATAGATTCAGGTTCCTATAGGTTAGATAAAGAAAAAACTAATATAATAAGTCTAGTTGAAGATACAGCTTTAACTATGGTTGAATTGGCACAGGCTAAAGGAATAGAGCTTATAATTGATCCTGAAATTGAGGAGTTATTTATAGAGTGTGATAAACTAGATATAGAAAGATGCATAATTAATTTAATAGGAAATGCAATAAAATTCACAGATAGTAATGGAAGGATAATAGTTACTATAAGTGAATTACCAAATAAGGTTAAGATAAGTGTTAAGGATACGGGTATTGGAATAGATTCTAAATTTCATAAAAGCATATTTGATAGATTTGGTCAAGTTTATAATGAAGTATCTGAAGAATTTGGGGGAAGTGGTTTAGGATTAACATTAACTAAAAATTTAGTTAACCTCCATGGAGGAGAAATTAGTGTAATTAGTGAAAAGGGAAAAGGAAGTGAATTTATAATTTTACTCCCTATAAATAATAAACAGTAAAAGAATTTGTAATATTTACAAATTCTTTTTTTTTTAGGAAATGTAAATTTAATAATATTATTATTAAATAAAAACAATATAGGAATTTAAATGATTTTTTTAGATAAATTTGTTATAATATGTAGAGAAAAGGAAAAAATATGGGGGATAAAATGAAAAGGAATATAAAAAAAGTTATAATATTTTTATTTATGCTATTATGCATATTTTACAATACTGTTTATGCTAGTGATAGCTATAATATTAATTTTAAAAGTATAACTATAGATGATGGATTATCACAATCATTAGCAGAATATATATATCAAGATAGTTTAGGGTATATATGGATAGGCACTAATGATGGATTAAATAGATATAATGGAAATGAATTTAAGATATATAAGAATATTAAAAATAATGATAATAGTATTAGTAATAATAATATTAGTTCATTAGTAGAAGATAATGATAAAAATTTATGGATAGGTACTGAGGGTGGACTAAATAAAATGAATTTACTTACTGGAGATATAACAAGATATTTAGTTTCAGATGAAGATAAAACCTATTCTAATACTGTTGTTGATGAATTGTTAATAGACTCTAAGGGGAGACTTTGGGTTTGTACAATAAATGGATTGAATTTATATGATAAAGAAAATGATAAGTTTATAAAAGTAGCTAGTAAATACTTGGAGAATAAAGGGCTTCAAGCTATTGATGAAGATCATGAAGGGAATATATGGGTATCTACAAGAGAAGGATTATACAGATATAATCCCAATAATGATACTATAAATGAATTTTTAAGTGATGAAAATAATAGTAATTCAATAAGTGAAAATAATATATTTTCGGTTTATTATAGTGAAAAAAAGTTATGGATAGGAACTAAAACTGGTGGATTAAATGTAATGGATTTAGATGATTATAGTATGAAGGTATATACTCATGACCCTAATAATCCTAATTCCATACCAAGTAATTTTATAAGAGATATACTTAGAGATAAAGATGGGATAATGTGGCTGGCTACGGATCAAGGTTTAGCGCGTTTTAATGAGGATAGTGAAACATTTTATACATATAAAAATAATACAGATAAAAATAGTATTTGTGATGATAATACTATTAACTTATATCAAGATAGATCAGGAGTAATATGGGTAGGAACATTTAATGGAATAAGTAAGTTTTCTATTAATAAAGATTTTAAGGTTTATAGAAATGATCCAACAAATCCTAATTCATTAAGTAATAGTAGTGTTTGTGGAATATATGAAGATGATGAAGGCGTGGTATGGGTAGGAACATTTAATTCTGGTATAAATAAAATAAATAAAGAAGATGATATAGTTATAAGATATTATAATGATGTTAATAGTGATAATTCATTAAGTAGCAATAGGATAAAAGATATAACGGGAATAGAAAATGAAATTTGGATTGCAACTGATAATGGATTAAATAAATATGATAAAAGTACAGATAAATTTACTGTTTATAAAAAAGCAGATGATGAAAATAGTATAGTAAATAATGAGATAAGGGTAGTGTATATTGATAAAGAAGGAGTTCTTTGGATAGGAACTAGAGGTGGAATATGTACATTTGATAGAAAAAGTAAATTTACTTCATATAATGATATATTAGAGCAAAATGGTATCTATGAAAAAACTGTTAGTAGTATATATCAAGATAGTGAAGGAATAATGTGGTTTGGGTTAGGTAATGAGGGAGGTTTAGTTAAGTATAATAAAGAAACTGGTGAAGTTAAAAATTACTTAGCTAATGACAAAGACATAAATTCATTAAGTTTTAATAATATAAGATCTATAGCGGAAGATAGTAAAGGAAACATATGGATTGGGACTCAAGATGGATTAAATAAATTTAATAAGGAGACAGAAGAGTTTACAGTATATACATATAGTGAAGGATTATCTAATGATTTTATTTATGGAGTAATAGTAGATAATAATGATAATATTTGGGTTAGTACTAATTATGGGGTATCTATGTATGATCAAGATGATGATAAATTTATAAGATATTATCAATCAGATGGTCTTGCAACTAATGAGTATAATGGATTTTCATATCATAAAAATAAAGAGGGTAATATTTATTTTGGAGGAGTAAATGGACTAACAGAATTTAATCCATTAGATATTAAGCTAAAAATGCATACTAACAATATAATAATTGATAGTATAAAAACAAGTGGTGGAATTGAACTAGATAAAAAAGATAAAATTGTTTTAGATTATGATTCTAGAGAGTTATATATAAAGTTTTTTATACCTGAATATAAGAATATAAATCAAATGCAATATGCATATAAGCTAGAGGGAATGGATAGTGACTGGATTTTTGCAGGAAATGAAAACTATGCGAGATATGCTAGTTTATCACCTGGAAATTATAAAATGCTAATAGTAGGAAGAAATTATAATGGTGTTTGGTCTGATATATCAGAAATAAATATTAAAGTAAAGAATTCTATTTGGAAAACTCCTTTAGCATATTTTATATATATGGTTATAATATCAGTTATAATATATGTATATTATAATGAGGTAAAGATACTAGATTCATTAGTAAATCAAAGAACTCAAGAACTAAATAATAAATTAAGTGAAAATAAAAAGTTATATCAAAGACTTATAAAGTTAGAAAAGCATAAAAATAATTATTTTGTGAATTTATCACATGAGCTTAGGACGCCGTTAAATGTTATTTTATCTATAGAGCAATTAATAACATCATTAAATAAATCGGGAATTCAGATACCAAAAGAAAAAATGGAAACTTATATGAATACATTAAAAGGTAACTCAAATAGACTTTTAAATTTAATAAATAATATAATTGATACATCTAAAATTGATTCTGGATTTTATAAATTAAATAAGGAAGAGGTTAATATAGTAACCCTTGTGGAAGATACAGCTTTATCAATGATTAACCTTGCGGAAGTTAATGGGTTAAAAATTATAATTGATCCTGAAATAGAAGAGCTATTTATAGAGTGTGATAAGTTAGATATAGAGAGATGTATAATAAATTTAATTGGAAACGCTATTAAATTTACTAGTGAGGGGGGAACTATAACTGTTTCTATAAGTGAATTATATAAAAAAGTTAGAATTAGTGTTAAAGATACTGGAGTAGGAATAGATGAAAAGTATCATAATACTATTTTTGATAGATTTAGTCAGGTGTATAGTGAATCTTCAGAGGAATTTGGAGGGAGTGGACTAGGATTAACTTTAACTAGGAATTTAATTAATCTTCATGGAGGAGAGATTAGTGTAGTTAGTGAAAAAGGAAAGGGAAGTGAATTTATTATTATATTACCTATACAATAGTAAAAGGAAGTATTCTATGGAAGAAATAGTTAAAACAATAAAGAAAAATCAGTTGTTCATTGGATTAAGTGATGAAAGTATAAAAAAAGTTTTAAAAGAAATTAAGTACTATATAAAGAATTACAGTAAGGGAGAAATAATTGCTCATGAAGATGATGAATGTAGAAGTTTATCTTTAGTTTTATCTGGAACTATAGAGATACAGAGATTATATTCTAACGGAAAATATATAGTCTTAAGTAGATTGCTTGAAGGAGATGTATTTGGAGAAGCATTGGTATTTTCCAAGGCAAAAACATATCCTGCAACAGTAATAGCTTTAAGTGAATGTACGGTTCTTTTTATAAATAAAAATGATGTTTTAAAATTATGTTCTTATGAAGAGAAAATATTAGAGAATTTCATTTCCTTATTAAGCGATAAAGTATTCATTTTAAATTCAAAAATAAAAAGTATATCTTTTAAAAGTTTACGACAAAAAGTTATTAATTATATTTTAAATGAAGTTAAAGAGCAAAAAAGTAAATCTATAATATTAAAGCATTCAAAGGAAGAAATAGCAGCATTATTAGGTATTCCAAGGCCGTCTTTATCAAGGGAATTAATTAATTTACGAGATAGAAATTATATTGAGTTTGATAGAAAAAAGATTCAAATATTAGATATTGAAGGCTTAGAAGAAGAATTATTTAATTAAAAAAAGAGTTTGTAACTAATGTTACAGACTCTTTTCTTATATCAATATAGAATAAGGTCATGAAGTTTAAAAAATATATTTCAAGAGGGGATTTTAAATATGGACAATAAGATGTTTTGTTTTCAATGTCAAGAAACTGCAGGATGTACAGGATGTACTAAGTTTGGTGTATGCGGAAAGAGTCCAGAATTAGCAAACATGCAGGATTTGTTAATATATGTTACTAAAGGTTTATCAGAGGTGACAACAAGATTAAGAAAAGAAGGAAAGAAAATTGATAAAGAGTTAAATCACTTTATCACATTAAATCTTTTTACAACTATTACAAATGCAAATTTTGATAATGAAGTATTTTATAGTAGAGTAAAAGAAACTTTAAGAATAAAGAAAGAGTTAATTGCACAATTACATAATAAAGAAAAGTTATCAGAAGTTGCTTTATGGGATGCTTCATCAAATGAAGACATTGATAAAAAGGCAGGAATTTTAGAAAAACTTAAGAGTGTAGTAAGTGGATCTAAGGAAATTAAATCATTAAACTTAATATTAGAAGAAAAGTCTAAGAGTGATGAAGTTGGAGTTCTTGCAACTAAAGATGAAGATATAAGATCATTAAGAGAACTTATAACTTATGGATTAAAGGGCTTATCAGCATATTCAAAACATGCTAATGCTTTAGGATATGATAATGAAGAAATAGATGCATTTATGCAAGAAACTTTAGCTAAGCTTTTAGATGATTCATTAAGTGTTGAAGAATTAATTGCTTTAACATTAGAAACAGGAAAAGTAGGTGTAGATGGTATGGCATTATTAGATACTGCTAATACTGAGACTTATGGAAATCCTGAAATAACAAAAGTAAATATAGGAGTAGGTAAAAATCCAGGTATCTTAGTATCAGGACATGACTTAAAAGATATTGAACAATTATTAATTCAAACAGAAGGAACAGGAGTAGACGTATATACTCACTCAGAAATGTTACCAGCTCACTATTATCCAAACTTAAAGAAGTACAAGCATTTAGTAGGTAACTATGGTAATGCATGGTGGAAACAAAGAGAAGAGTTTGAAAGCTTTAATGGACCAATATTAATGACTACTAACTGTATAGTACCACCAAAAAATGAAAGCTATAAATCAAGAATGTATACAACAGGAGCAGCAGGTTTCGAAGGTTGTGTTCATATAGAAGCTGATGAAAATGGTGTGAAAGATTTCTCTGCAATAATTGAACAAGCTAAGAAGTGCAAGGCGCCAACAGAAATAGAACAAGGGGAAATTATAGGTGGATTTGCTCATGCACAAGTATTAGCATTAGCAGATCAAGTTGTTGAAGCTGTTAAAACTGGAGCTATTAAGAAGTTCTTCGTTATGGCAGGTTGTGATGGAAGAGCTAAATCAAGAAATTACTATACAGACTTTGCAAAAGCTCTACCAAAAGATACAGTAATATTAACAGCAGGATGTGCTAAGTATAAATATAATAAGTTAGATCTTGGAGATATAAATGGAATTCCAAGGGTTTTAGATGCAGGGCAATGTAATGATTCTTATTCATTAGCATTAATAGCATTAAAATTAAAGGAAGTATTTGAATTAGAGGATATTAATGAATTACCGATAGCATTTAATATTGCATGGTATGAACAAAAGGCTGTAATAGTATTATTATCATTATTATATCTTGGAGTTAAAAATATCCATCTAGGACCAACACTTCCAGCGTTCCTTTCACCTAATGTAGCTAAAGTGTTAGTTGAAAATTTTGGAATTGGTGGTATTACTAATGTTGAAGATGATTTAAACATGTTTTTAAAATAGTTGAACATTAGAAAATCGTAATAAAATTTATTATAGTATTTTTTAGAGTCGGAGCTATCCGACTCTATTTTTTTAATTAAAATTTAATATAAAAATAAAAATGTTCCTAGAATATATACCGGGGGGAGGTATTTTCTAGGAACCTTTTTAATAGGGGAAAATTTAATTAACACTTTATGATTAAAGTATAGTATAGAAATTTGTCAATTGTGTTTCAATTTAATGAAATTAATATGTTTAAATTAATATAAGAATTGTACTTGGGTAATAATGTAAAGTAATTTATAATAGTTTTATAATAAGAAATATAAAAAAGAGGCGATTATAAGGTGAAAAATTTAGTTATATTTTACTTATTAGAAGATAATACACGATTAATTGCAAGTACAATTCCTAATAATAATAAAGAAACGATGAAAAAGCCAATAATATTGATAAAAGAATTGATAGAGTAGCGGAGGAAGTATATGAAAAAGAATGCAGCACTAAGAGAATTTAAAAAGTTAAAAAGTCAAATAAATCAAATAGAAGAAATAGTACATCATTCTAAGGTAGGAGCATTAATAGAGCAAGAAACTTCAATTAGAAAGAAGATTAGAGTCCTTAAAGAAATGGAAAAGGAGGGCTTTAAAGAATATGAGGATGTATGTGAGAGATATGAGGAACTTTTAGAAGAAGCTTCTAAGAGAATGCTTGAAGATTATAATAAGAAAAATAATACTGATTTTGATTTTTATGAAGTAGTTAGAGGAAATTATAATACTTTTTTAAATTCAGGTGTTATGACAGTTCTTACTAAACAACATATACCAAAACTTATTGGAGAAGCTTTTGAAGAGGCATTTCCAGATAATCCGAAAGATGAATATATGGTAACAAGAAGAATGAAAAGAAAAATATATATTCACCTTGGAGATACAAACACAGGAAAAACCTATAATGCAGTAGAAAGGCTTAAAACGGCTAAAAAAGGAGTATATTTATCTCCACTTAGAATTCTTGCATTAGAAAACTATGATAAATTAAATAATGAAGGCATAGTTTGCGATTTAATGACAGGGGAAGAAGAAATAATAAAGGAAAATTCAACACATGTTTCTTGTACTATAGAAAAGGTTAATTTAAAGCAAAGTTATGATATTGCCGTAATTGATGAAATTCAAATGATTAATGATACACAAAGAGGAATTGCGTGGAGTAGAGCAGTTTTAGGGCTTAGATGTAATGAAATTCATATTTGTGGAGCAATGAATGCTAAAGAATTATTAGTTAAAATATTAGAAGATTGTGAAGATGACTATGAAATTAAGGAATATCATAGAAATATACCTTTAATAGTTGAAACAAAAAACTTTAGTTATAATGACGTTCAAGAAGGAGATGCTATTGTAGTATTTTCTAAAAAGAGAGTTTTAGAGATAGCTCAAGATTATTCAAATAAAAATATTAAAACTAGTATTATTTATGGTGATTTGCCACCGGAAGTTAGAAAGATGCAATATGAACAATTTATAAATAAAGAAAATAAAGTTTTAGTAACAACAGATGCTATTGGAATGGGTGTTAATCTTCCTATAAGAAGAATAATATTTATGTCTATAAGAAAGTTTGACGGTGAGGAGGTAAGAGAATTAACATCTCAAGAAGTTAAGCAAATTGCTGGAAGAGCAGGTAGAAAAGGAATATATGATGTAGGATATGTAGCTGGAGTTTCAGATACTTATAATTTTATAAGTAGAAAGTTAGAAGTAAAAGATGAGATTATAAAGCAAGCTGTAATAGGTCCTTCTGAAGCTATTTTAACTATAAAAAGTTTACCTTTAAATGAAAAACTAGTACTGTGGAAAACTAGAGAATCAAAAATAGATTATTATACAAAGATGGACATAAGTGAATACTTATTAATTTTAGAAAAAATAAAAAGATATAAGCTTAAAGAAGAAGATCAATGGGATTTATTAAAGGTTCCTTTTGATGTTGCAAGTGAAGAGCTTATGGATAAATTCTTAGAGTATGTAGATGAAATCTTTGTTGCTAAGTTGAAAGAAATAACAAAACCAACATGTTTTACAGGAAATCTTGATGATTTAGAAATTTATTATCAAAAAATTAATATGTATTATTCTTTCTCTAAGATATTTAACTTAAAATTTGATGTAGATTGGGTGTATTCAGAAAGAATTAAGGTTAGTGAAGATATAAATGAAATTTTAATAAAAATATAAGAAATATAACCATCTCAAAATTATATTTTTATAATTTTGAGATGGTTATTTTTAAGTAGAGTGTATTTTAGAGTTGCTAAAGTCAAAAATACCTTTTCTAGAAGGTTTTTCTTCTACATATTTTTGTGATTTTTTAGAAGCGTAATAAGCTTGCATATTATTTATGTATATATTCATTATGAAATAAAGTTGATCATTAGTTAGTGAGTCAAATTTTATCCCTAAAAGCTTGTCTCTATTTCTAGCGACCTTACAAGGAATAACATGATTATCAATATGTACATCGAGTTTTGTATCTAACTTAATATCTAAAGGATTATTTAATCTTATAGCCATTCCTTTTTCGGAAATATCTATTAATGATCCTGTTAATTTTCCTTTTGATGTATTAATAAAAATATGTATATTTTCTTCTATTGAAATCCTTTCGCTTTGTCTATATATTGGATTTTGATATGCAGCTTTAATACAAATTATTGAACCTGAAAAGTTGTATATACTCCAAATAATGTTAATTAAATAGGCGCCTAAATTAATTTTATTACTTAATAAGAATATAGTTCCAAATATCCAAGCAATTATACTAGTAATTGCTATTAAAATATGAGGTAAAGCCATTTTAAAATGAAATTGCTTTTTATTATTAGTTATATCTTTAGATGTAACATTAAATTTTGATTTTAAGCAAAAGATTTCTCTGAGTATAGAAAAGGTTATATGAGGCGCCATGGCTACTTCATAATAATGAGACCACTTTAAACTCCTTGTTCTAGGAGAAAGTATATTGAATATTAATACTTGTCCTAATAAAAAAGGAATAAATACAATCAATAAATCTTTAACAGTAGAATCTATAATTAGTTTACAACTTAATAAAAAGATTAATGGTGAAAGTATATATATAATTTTCTGAATACTAGAAAGCCAATATATTACACCATCCAAGTATGCTATTTTTTGTCCGAGTGTTAGGCCCTTATTAAATAATACATTAAATTTTTTCATTACTTGTAGATTTCCTCTACACCATCTATCTCTTTGTTTAACAAGTTCAGTAAAGGTAGTAGCGCTTAAACCTAAAACTAACTCTTCATTTATAAATTCTGAATCATAACCTTTGGATTGTAATAACATACCAACTGCCATATCTTCAGTTAGTGAGTAGGTAGGATATCCACCTATTTCAATTACATATTTTTTTCTAAAAACAGCATTTGTTCCAACATGTAAAACAGCATTGCTTGCAGCTCTAGCTACTTCTATATCTCTCATAAAGAAATCTTGTTCATTGGGGATTTTTCTATTTAGGTTATATTGATACATATCTTGATTATAATAAACCTGAGGGGTTTGTACAAAAGCCATATTTTCGTTTGAGAAATATCCTACAGTTTTAGTTAAAAAGTTTTTTTTGGGAATCATATCTGCATCTAAAACAGCAAATAAATCACCAGTTATTATGCTTAATGCATTATTTATATTTCCAGCTTTTGCACCTTCATTATTATCTCTTGTAATATAATTAACATTATAATCTTCACATAGATTTTTTAGTTCATTTCTATGACCATCATCACAAATATAGATTTTAAGCTTATTTGGGGGATACTCTAGTTTTTTACTAGCTATTATAGTTTTTTGGAGTAGATTTAATGGTTCGTTATATGTACAAATTAATACATCTACAGAGGGAATATTCTCTGGAGCATAATTATTTAAGGATTTATTTTCAATTTTATAATTTTTACTAAATAAGTATTGAAAATTTATAAATGATATTAATCCTAATATTTCAGCACAATATAGAGAAATACCTAATATAAAACTTATAATATCATGGTCAATGGGTATAGCTGTAAATCGCCATATTATATATATAATACATATAAAGATATTTACTATTATTAATAGTTTTCTATATTCAGGTTTGATAATTGCAATAAAGAATGCAATTAATAATGCTAAAATAGAAATCATTAAATACATATATTTACCTCCTTTATATTTTAATACTATAATAGTGCAAAAATACTTGAATAATTTTACAACTGAATAAAATAAAAA
>UQQU01000019.1 GCA_900543325.1 uncultured Clostridium sp.
CACATTATTTTATAAGTTAAGTATAACATAAAAGACCTAAAAAATTGTCTTAAAAAAAATTTTTTAGGTCTTTTATTCCGAAAGGCACTTTTTCAGTGCCCTCCTACAATTAGCAGTTCATTTTTTTTACTATTCCCCTATATATTTTTATGTATTCTCTCCATATAGAATGTAATAATCATGGTCATTGCATAATCATAAATTAGAAAAACTGGTTGTGCTACTATCCATAATATTATCAATGCAATAGTTCTACCTGAATCATTAAAAACTTTAGATATTAACACTTCTAATCCAGCTATTATATTTATATCCAAAATATTTTGCATTATTTTAAAGCCAATTATAAATGATATATTAAAAAATACCATCTTAAGCACTATTTCTAGTTTTTCTTTTCTTATTCCCTCTATAAAGTACTTAATTATTCCGTATACTCCAAAGAATATAAAATATAAAAATGATATTTTAATTGGAACTAAGAAAAAAGCAATTAAACTAGATGATATATATACAAAAATAGATGTTTGAATATTACTTCTTATAATACATACCGGTATTAAAGCAGATGCAATTGTTAATATTGCTAATGTACTTATTGGTAATATTAAAGTTGCATATAATACTATAGTGGTTAATGCAACTAAAATTCCACCAAGAGCTATATCCCTCGCCTTCATAAAACTCCCCCTATTAACAGCAGCCTATAAGATCCCCACCAAAGCATTCACATAATGAATCTAAACACCATAAATTCATACAACAATCACAAGTATCCATATTTCCAGTTGAAGTTCTATATGCTTTACTGTATCCTCTACCTCTTGATTGTAGCTGATTTAATGCTTGCCTATACTCAAAATTATTAGGATCCATAGCACATGCTCTTTGTATATTGTTATAAGCTGATTCAAACCAGCCCTTTGCCATCATAACATTTCCATATAAGTAATACCATTCTGCATCTCTTTCCTTTATGGCATTAAGCTTTGCTTCTGCAGCCGTTATGCTTCTCATTTGAATAAGACTTCTCACTTCTGCATAAATAGCCGTATTACTACTATATGAATTAGATCCAGTATTATAACTAGCATTATATCCATTTGATGAAGAATTATAACTTGAATTTCCACCACCATTTTTTAACATATCATAAGCTTTGTTTATTTCTGCTAATTTTTCTTGTGCTAAATCTTTAAGCGGATTATCCACATATTGATCTGGGTGATATTGTTTTACTAACTTCCTATAAGCTGATTTTATTTCTTCTTGAGAAGCTCCAGGCTTCACTCCTAATACTTCATAGGGATTCATTTTAAAACACTCCTTTTATCCTCTGCTATCATTATAACTTATAAATCTTAAATATATCTTAATGTTTATTTTTCTTATCCTTACAGTTACACTTATTTATTATTTTTTCATATTTATCCATCATACCAAGATTAATTATATTTTCCAATATAGCTTTATTCCTCTTTAAAGGCAATTTATCTAATGCATATTTACAATTATATCCGCAATTTAAAATAGTAAATTCCATTCTTGGTTTAATTTCTTCTAATAATTCTTCATAACTTTTATTCTCTTTATTATATAAATAGTTTATTGGGTTAAATTTATCTTTTTCTATATCTTCCTTTAAGTCATCTAATGCATCTATTAAATAAATCCATTTTCCAAGAGCATAGCCTAAATCATAAAGTTGATATCTTAACTCATCACAATCCTCATCAATACTCTCAGGATATAATTCTAAAATTTTAGCTACTATTAAACTAAAGGGGTGCGAAATTTCATCTATTGATGAAAATTTTTTATTTTTTTCTAAATTAGATAGCATATTTAAGTTTTCTTCTATTATATCATTAATCATAGTAACATTTCTGTTAAATTTTCGTTTATATGGAGCTAAAACAGCGCTTTCAAGTTTACTTTTTAAACTCTTATCGTCATTTACATCATCAATTAACTTATAATATACTAGTGAAACATTCATAGCCGCTGTATATTCTAATGCTTTATTATTTATAATCATAGGCTTATTCTTTAGTGGATGAGCCATACACTTTTTAAATTCAATATTAGGTTCTTCGCTATGTAAAGCATCTAAAAGTAAACCTAAAAAAGCCATATCATAATTTAAAGCTAATCTTGGAATATTTCCAAAGTTATCTTTAATATGCATACATACACCACAATAATATCCCCTAAACATTTCATATTCTCTTATTTTAAGTTCAGGTTTAAGCGGAGTTACATAACCAAACAAATAATCACTCCTTTATGTATCTTATTTTCACATAAACTTAGTATAGTTTATTTACAAATATTAATCAATTTATACTACTAATTTTAGCTTTATCTATTATCTATCAACTAAATAAGAAATAGCCCCCTAAGATAATATCTTAAGGAGCTATTTCTTATTTTAAAAACTTCCACCACCACCGCCGTGGGTATTTCCACTACTTGATCTATGAGTGGAACTTCCGTTCCCCCCACCAGAATTATTTTTTTCAATTTTTGTTTTAGTAGTAAATGTATTTACAAAAGTATCTCTTCTTTTAGTAAATACTATAGAATTATTATCTACATAATTTATACTTGATACTGATTTTGAATTTTTATACGAATTAACTACAATTATACATGTTAAACCTGCTACTACAGCTGAAACGCCTAAAGCAATTAATAATACCTTTAAAGTATGTTCCTCTTCACTATAAGTATATTGACCTTCTGGCACTCCATTATCAATATAATATTGTATATCCGTTAAAAATATATTACATGCATCAAAGTACTCTTCATTACTTAAATACTTACTTATATCATTAACAATAGAATCTATTCTATTATCAGTAAAATACTCTATTGCATCTCCACTAGTAGAAATCCATATCTTTCTATCATCCATATCTATTAATAATAATAATCCACTTTTATTATCACCTAATCCATATCCATTATAATCATAGTAATCATCTGCATAATCTCTAGGTGTCTTTCCTTGTAAATCATTGGATGTAACTATAACTACATCCATGTTATAGTTTTCTCTAAAGTTTTCAATATTAACTTTTAATTCATTTATTTCATCCTGTGATAAAAGTTTAGCATCATCAACTACTGGATTTACACTAGCTTCAATTATAAAACTAAAGGATAATATAAAAATTAATGTACTAATAAAAGGTATAAACTTTTTCTTTAAACTTTTCATATCATCATACCTCCTATAAATACTAATAAAAATACCATTATAAAAATAACTAAAAATAATATAAATATTTTTCCTTTAGATACAGGTAATGAACCAAAAACTTTTCCTGTTTGTCCGTTCATAGCAAAAATATAATTATTACTTCCTGAACTATAGGTCATCATCCATACAGGCATTAATGCATAATCACAAGATGTTTTATTAAAATTCGCATGTGTTCCTACAACATCAACAATGGAATATCCATTTATTGAATTTCTTAATATATCATTAGTTCCTAGCTTTATTTTATTTTCTATTAAAGGTAAAACCTGCTCTTTTGTTTTATCATATTTCTCTGAAAAGAAACCTGGTAAATAAGCAATAGAAAAATCTTTAAACTCTTTAGAATCATATGGTTCTATACTTTCCATAACCTTATCATCCATTTTACTTGATGCATTACTAGGTACATTTTTAAATGTTAAATTTGCTTCCCTATAAATATTATATATATCTGTCTTAGTATATTTATAATCTCCTCTCACCCATGTTGTAATTTTTTTACCTCTTGCACTCATCTGCCCAGTTACATTGGAATCAACTACCCAGAAAGGAATATAAATGCCCGTTATTTTCTCTAATTGTTTAGATGAAGAAAATTCATTAGGTAAAAACCACTTCTTTTTACTCCACTCCATAAAATTTTCAATAGCCTTATCCTTATCTATTTTAAATGGAATAACTTTAGATGGCTTAAATTCTCCATTAAACTTATCACTTAAAACTACAGGTCCGTGGCAATAACAACAAAATGTAGCTGTAGTATTATTATCTGCTACTACTTCTGCTCCACATCTTGGACATGAATAAACTCTAGTTTTTTCACCTATGTTATCCCATTCTTCATTGTAGGTATATTCTAAATTTTCCTTGTTTATATGTTGATTATCTAAACCCTTTAACCTCTCTACTTCATCTACAGTAAATTCGCTTAAACAAAAATCACATTTACCTTTTTGTAATTTTGGATCAAATTTAATTTCTGCTCCACAATTAGGACATTTGTATGTAATAACAGCCATCGCTTTCCCCCTAATTAATAAATTTTCTACCTATACATTATACCATATTTTTTTATAATTCTCTTAAAATACCAATTAAATTTTACACTTTAAAATTTAATTTTACTAGAACACTATTATAAAGTTTGTCTATATATTTTTATTAAAATTTTAATTTACTCTATTATAATATTAAAGGTTGTATATCCATATTTATACTTTTTATTTTTCTTGACTTTTATTTATTAATATGCTTTAACCTCTTTTATTTAACGTACTAAGAGCAGTTTTCCATTATTAACTATTTATTTTTTGGAATTTTAATCCTTGTTATATTGTTCCATAGCAGTTTGACAGCTTTTTGGATATATAGTATAAACTATTTGCAGGACGAGGGAATTAAATTCAAAATCTTGGAGGTGTATTTTCTGTTTAAGAAAATTTTTGTTTTAACAACTTCACTTGCTTTATCAATTTTAGGTATAAATGAATTTTATGCACATGCAAGTGTTTTAAATAATGAAAATAAAAAAGTTGTTAATGTTAGTTATTTAGAAAAGCATAATGATAATAATGATATAAACTCAAATAATATTTCAACTAATGAAAGTAAGGCTGTATTAATTAACGCTGATAATGATTTAATTATTAACGATATTACCACTAATACTAGTGTAAATGTTGAATTTACTTCTATAGTTGATAAAATTATGAATGATGTTTCTATCTATAATAAAAAAGTAGAAGAAAAACAAGTTAATAAGGAGGCTAATAAAGCGAAAGCAGAAGCTGATTCCAATGTTGAAACTCAAGAATCTAGCAATTCATATAAAGCTACCTATACAATGAAAGCTACTGCATATACTGGAGATTCTATTACTGCTACCGGTATTACCCCTGTTCGTAACCCAAATGGACTTAGTACTATCGCTGTAGATCCATCAATAATTCCTTTAGGTTCAAAAGTTTATATTCCTGGCTATGGTGAAGCTATTGCCGCAGATACCGGTAGTGCTATTAAAGGTCATAGAATTGATTTATTTTTGAATTCCAAAAATGAATGTATTAACTGGGGAAGACAAAATGTAACACTATATGTCCTGGCCTATCCTGGAGAATGGTAAAATTAACAAATATAAAATAAAAAGGAGTATTTTGATTTCAATATACTCCTTTTTTAATTAAATTATTTTATTAATTCTTCATACTTTGCTTTTGCATCTTCAGAAACTACACTATTTAATATAAATAATGATACTAAATCTCCATCAACTTTTACTTCTGCACTTTCAGAAACTTCTTGTTCTTCTGGATAAAAAGCACTTCCTATTTTATCTTGTAAAACCTCTTCTACTGAAGCTTTCACCTCGTCAACTTTTCCCTCTTTAGCCTTAACAACCATAATAAATCCTGGTCCTGGTGAAATTCCAGTCTCTAATATTCCGTAATCTTCCACAGAGTCTAAGTTTAAATGATATATTTCAGATGCCATAGTATCATCTATCTCTATTGGCATTCTTACAAATCCTTCTTCATTTAACTTTTCTACTACTTCCTTTGCAGAAACTGACGATGTTTGTTGTTGAACTGATGGATTATTTCCTGCATTTTTATTTCCACATCCAGTTAAAGTTGCTCCAACCATAACTGCTATTAACGCACTTATTAATATCTTTTTCATTATTATAACCTCACTTCATTCATTTGTTATGTTAATTATGTTATCACTTCATTAGACTATCCTATTATCTAAATTGTTCCCAACTTTTTAAAATTTTTTCTTTATACCCATTTCCATTTATTTACAAATGCTTTTATTTTATTTATACTTATATTAAGAAAGATATTTTATCTTTAAATCAAAGGTGAAAGTCCTATTACCTAAATTACTAATTAAGTAACTTTAAAGCTTCTCTTTTATGAAATGAGGTGATTTATTATAGACAATAATAATTTTGACCTAAACGCAAGACGAAAATTACTTCATGAACGAAAAAGAAAAAAACAAAAAAGATTTAGGCTTATAACTTTATCAATTCCACTATTAATTCTATCAATAACCATAATAGTTATTATATCAAATAGAAACAATACAGTTGCGACATTTAATTTAGCTATACCTAAAATCGAAGAAAAACAACTCTATACTGTTTGCATAGATCCTGGCCACGGTGATTGGGATTATGGTGCAATTAGTCCAAATGGTACAGCAGAAAAAGATATTACACTTGCTATTTCTTTAAAGTTAGGAAAGCTATTAGAGGAGGATAGTAATTTTAAAGTTATTTATACTCGCGCAACAGATACTATGGATTGGATAGAAACAGCAAATGATAGTTTGAAAGAAAGAATTAAAATCTCAAAAATATGTAATGCAGATATTTTTATATCTATTCATTGCAACTATAGCTCTGACTCTAATAAAATTTCAGGTGTTGAAACTTGGTATAATCCTTCTGATGATAGTAGTTTAACCTTATCAAAATATCTACAACAAGCTCTAATAGATTTAGATTATACTACTAATAGAGGCGTAAAATCCTATGTTCCTGGTGAAGAACTTGCAGTTTTAGAGTTAAATACTACAACATCAGCTTTAATTGAGTTAGGCTTTCTAACAAACTCTTCTGATGAAAAATATCTTACTTCCTACCAAGGCCAATCTAATTGTGCAAATGCACTTTATAAAGCAATTGTTGAATATAAAGATGATACTAATGAATAAGAAAAGAAAGAATCTAAATAATAGCAATACTTTACTATTATTTAGATTCTTTAACTTATTATTTTATTGTTATTGTATATGAACTATTAAACTTTTGTCCTATATCTAATTTTTGTATTCCAGCCTTATCTTTTAATTCCCCAGTAAAATCTTCAAAATCAGCATGTCCATACCATGGCTCTATACATACAAAAGGTGCTCCTGTTGACTTAGTCCATAATCCCATATAAGGGAATCCAGTAAAGTCCATAGTTAATACTTTATCATGATTAACAGATTTTAAGCTTATTTTATTTGACTTTAAGCTATCAAAAACTAAAGCATCACCTTTAAACAAATCAAAACTTAAAGGTATTATATTATTATCAACTAAATATTGCTTTCTTTCACGTTTTATATAACCATCTTGATTTATAGTCATTATATCACAATTTTCCTTTTCATTGAACTCAAAATAATAATCATCTATTATTTCTCCAGGCATAATTGGACACATAAATGCTGGATGCGCTCCTATTGAAAAGTAAATCATCTTATTATCAGTATTTTCTACTATATATTCTGTTATAATTTCATTTTCTACCAAAGTATAAGAAATTTTTAATGAAAATTTATATGGATATACCTTTAAAGTTTCTTCTGAATCAACTAATTCAAAAATAATATTATCATCCGTCTTTTTTATCATTTCAAACTCTTTCAGTCTAGCTAATCCATGCTGTGGTAAATTATATTCTTTTCCATCAACTTTATAACTTCCATTGTTAACTTTGCCTACTATTGGAAATAATACTGGTGCACTATACCCCCAATATCTCTTATTTCTGTTCCATAAATATTCAATTCCATCAACTTTAGATTTAATATTGTGAAGTTCTGCTCCCTGATTGCTTATAGTAATTTTAATTTTTTCATTTTCCAATGTATACAACATTTTTCTCCCCCTACCATATATAATATACTATACATAATTATACAATATATTAACAAATTATAACAGGATGAAAAATAACGTATTTAAAATAGTGATTTTTAACCCTTCACTACTCTAAATACGTTATTTCTATTCTACTACACCCTTATATCCTAAAAGTCCTTGTCCTAAATTATATAATTTAGTAAAACCTTCTTCCTCTAACATTTGACACGCTAATGCACTTTTATGTCCAGCTTTACAGTAAACCAAAATAGGCTTATCTTTATTTTCTTTTAGCTCTTCAATTTCCCACTCTAACTCTTCAACTGGTATGTTTATTGCATTAGGTATTTTATTTTCCTTAAATTCACTATATCTTCTGACATCTATAATCATTAAATCTTTACAATCCTTAATTAGATTTTCAGCTTCTATACTATTAATTGATTTAAATGAACTCATAATTACACCTCTTTTGTCATTACATTTAAATTAATTATAGTAATAATAATCTTTATTTACAAGGAAATTATTTATTTATTGGCTTTATAGCATCTACAATAATTGAAACCATTCCTAAATTATTTTTATAGTTTCTACTATCAAATCTATAACTTCTACATATTTTCCCCTTTGATTCATCCCATTCTCTATAATGAAAATCTCCTTGTTCATCACAATATTCTAAAAGTGTAACCTCAAAGCCAGCACTTTCAAATATATTAACTAATGTTTTATAATCATAAACTACTTTATGTGCATATGCTGGATGGTCTTCATGTCCCGGCCCTCCAACTTTAACCATATTTTGATACCATTCATTTCTAAAGTTTTTATCTGGAACTGCACATCTTACATATCCACCTGGTTTTAAAAACTTATAACAATTTTTTGCTGCTTTTACTCCATCTTCATATGATAAATGTTCCCATACATGCTCTGCTAAAATTGCTTCTATATCATCATTCTTAGCAATATTTTCCCATTGATCTATTGATAATAAATTAAGCTCATTTTCTTGAGTTGAAACCCATCCATCATATTTTACTTTTCCAGCTCCTATGATTATTCTCATAACACTTCTCCCCTTAATACTCTTATAAAAAATGTTTAATTATATAATTTTCAACTAGCGGCTTTTATACAAATAGTTAATTTTTTAATTATATTTAATAATATATATTTTATACCATTTATATCCACTTAGTAAATATTTTTGCTTCTTTTAATAAAAATGTTCCTAATATATACCAATACATTAAGATTGTTTAACAATTTAATACTTCAAAATTCATGGTAGTTCCCAAAAGTATTAAAAGTATTGCAATAAAATTTTTATAAGTATCTCTAATTTCCTTTTCATTTCTATTTTCCCCTGTTTGTGATAAAGCTGTTTTATAGTTATCAAATAAAATTCCTGTAAAAATTGCTATTACAAATAAATATATTATATTAGTTCCCTTAGGCACTTCAGTTAAGTCTTGTAATGTATCGGCATAGTTCGTAGAGTTTAATTGATCGGATATTTTTACTTTTTGCCATTCAAGATATAGTATATTAAGTATAGAAGCATATATAATTAGTATAATTCCAAATTCTGATAAATTAGTAATTCCTATCTGCTTAATTAGTTGATTTTTTTCCTCATCTGTAATAGTTGAATTACTATTTGAATTTGAATTAGAATTATTATTTGAATTATGACTATTGTTACCATTAGCATTAGTAGTATTTGATTTATCTCTATTACTTTTACATTTTTTCATATATCTAAATTTAAAATTACTCTTCAATATATAATATTCAAATGAAAATATACAGTTACATCTATGACTCTTTCCTCCCTTTACTATTAATATATTTTATACTGAAATCAAAACATATCATATTTCCACTTCATTTATTTTTCTTATAATCTAAATTCGCCTATTATAATATCATTATAAATTTGTTTTTTCTTAATAAATTTATCATTTTGGAATTGTTTCCAATACTTTTTTAATAAATTATCAATTTTGTTATTGTAAATATTTTACACCGAACATATAATATTAATACGGAAGGGAATTTTTAGGAGGTTTTTCTATGGGAGATAAGTATAATAATGTAAAAGATTCATTTCAAATTTTTTTAGCTGAAAGAAATATACCTGATCCAGATGAGATGCTAGGTAAAGCTTTAAAATATTTAAAAGACAAAGGTCACACGGTTTCATTTAAAGGTTTTGATATAAATAATACACCAATTGTTGAAATAGATAATGTACTATACAAATTTGATAAATGCTTTGGTCTTTGGCAATCAGCTAAATTCACTAAAATTCAGGGTGATTTTTCAGATAATCTTATAACTAGTAAAAAATCAAAAATAGAAAGTTTTTATTCTTAAATATATAAGTAAAGGCGCACATTAAGTGCGCCTTTATATTTAACCTTTAATTATTTCTTTTTCTCATCTTCTTTACTTACCACAGCTTCTTTGGTGTTTATTGCATCCTTAGGCTTAGCTGCTGGCTTTGGAGGTAACTTTTTAATAAAACTTCCGCCAACCCTTAATTCATCCTTATTTTCCGAAACCATAAGCACTTCATCTGTTAATGTTATTGCTTTTTTAGGACAAAAGTCTTTACATAACCCACAGAATGTACATGAAGCTAAATCAAAATTCATTTTTATTTCTTGTCCACCTTCTACTGGTTTTACTTCTTTAGTTATTGCCTCACCTGCACATACCCTAATACATATTCCACATCCAATACATGCATTTGAATCAAAAGAAAGCTTTCCTCTATAATTTTCCGCTCCTCTTACCTCATCAATTGGCCTTTCATCTGTTAATACTGGTTTGAATATATTAGATATTCCTTCTAAAAGGTAAGGAAGTTTAAACATAATTTTCATCCTCCCTCTTTTTATTTAATATTTCAATAGCTTCTAATATTCCCTTTGCTATAGCCTCTGGCTTTGGTGCACAACCTGCCACTGTTACATCAACTTTTGTCCATTTATCTAAAGGTCCATCAACAGAATAACTTCCTTTAAAAACATTACAAGATGCTGGACATGAACCAATGGATACAACAACTTTAGGTTCTGGAACTTGGGATAAAACTCTTAACATTCTATCTCGTGATTGTACTGTTACAGGTCCTGTTACAACAATTATATCTGCATGTCTTGGTGAACCAGCAAGTTTAACTCCAAACCTTTCAATATCATATCTAGGTCCAAGTAATGCTAAAAGCTCAATATCACATCCATTACAAGACCCTGTATTTACATGATATATCCAAGGAGATCTTTTTCTTCCATTTTCAATTATTGACATTTCTATACCTCCCTATAGATTCAAGCTTACTAAAACATAGCTTAATAAAGATAAAACTGTTGGTATTGTCCAATAGAACTTAAACATTTGATTAGTTTTATATCTTCCCATAAGCCCTCTAACTATTGATAAAAACACTATAGCTATAACTATTACTAAAACTAGTAATATTAATGTATTAACTAATAAATCAATTCCTCTATTCCCTGTAGTTACACCTATTCCTCCTAAAAATAATACTACGAATAATGCAGTCATAACATAAACTTTTATATTATGAGTAAGCTTAAATAACCCTAAATGCAATCCACTATATTCAGCTAATGGCCCTTCACAAATCTCTGTTTCAGCCTCTGATACATCGAAAGGCGATATTCCAATTTTAGCTGGCAATATCATTAAAAATGCAATTGCAGCTGGAAGTAAAGATATTGTAAATAGAAAGCTTCCAGTTCCTTGTTGTGCACTAGCTATTGCTACTAAAGAATATGTTGTTCCTTCTCCTAATATCATTCCAGCTTTTTTACAAACAGCAAGTAATGATGTTATTAAAGGTAATTCATATGCAACCATTGCTACAACCTCTCTTGATACACCAATTGATGCAAATGGTGATCCTGATGCCATACCTCCAACTATCATTACTACTGATGGTATAATTAATAAATAAATTATTACAACTATATCAGCTATACCTCCAAAAAATGACCAATTATATATAGGAAATAATACTGGTATTATACAAATACTAACTAATGCTATTATTGGTGCTAAAATAAATAACCTTTCATTTGCATTCATTGGAACTATAGTATCTTTTCCTAAAAGTTTTACAAAATCATAAAATGGTTGTGTAATTTTAGGTCCTCTTCTTCGTTGCATTCTAGCTACTATCTTTCTATCTAATCCCGATAAAAATAATCCCACAATCACTGTAAAAATGAAGCCTGGGAATATAATTAAATATATCAACTTACTTAAATACTCCATATTCCCACCTCCTATAAAAATATAATTGTAATCACAGACACTATTACTAAAGTTGCTACTATCCATAAAGAATAATCATTAACACTACCATTATGAGCCTTTTGTATGCTATTAAAATATCCCTTTAATTGATACTTCATTCCCCAAAACAAATCATTAGCACCCACTTTTACTTTTTCCCCTTTCTCTCCTCCAACATAAATATCATATTTACATGCTGCATCTAAAGGGGCTTCTGAATAATTTACACTATTACCTCTATGATTTTCATACTTTTTAAATATACTCATATCAAACTCATTATCTGATTTTTCATGTATTTCTTCTCCTGAGTTATCCCCTTTGAAAATAACAAATACTAAAACAGCAAGTAATAATATTACAAAAAGTATTAAAAAATTAGTTGGATTATATATACCTTTTGTTAGGAATTCAACATTATTAATGCCATCAAAAGCAAATACTGAATCATAAGTATTTCCTAATGCTGAAGATACATATCTAGACAAATCATATACGCTTTTAATTACTGGAAGTAATATCTTATTAACTATCACCTCTGGAAATAGTCCAAATATGACTGTACCTAAGGCTAACACTCCCATTGGAATTTTCATTGATGTTGGAACATCCTCTATATTTTTATGTTCTTCATTTATAGGTCCAAAAAACGCTGAATGTCCTACTTTTATAAATGAGGCTAAAGTAAGGGCTGAAACTACAACAGCTATTATAGATACTATTCCTAATGAACCTGTAAATCCAGCTTCATATATCATCCATTTTGATGCAAAACCATTAAATGGTGGAATTCCACTAATTCCTGCAGCTCCAAATAAAAACATTGCCAGAGTAAATGGCATCCTTTTACCTAAACCTGAAATTGACTCTAAATCTGTAGTTCCAGTAGTATAAAGTATAGCTCCTGCAGTTAAAAATAATAATCCTTTAAATATAGCATGGTTAATCATATGATAAGTTCCACCAGTCATTGCTAAAACACTTATTTCTCCACTTTCTACTATTGCCATACCTAGCGCCGTTATAATATATCCTATTTGAGAAACTGAATGAAATGCTAAAAGCCTCTTAAAATCATGTTGTAACAATGCCATAGATACCCCTATTACCATTGTTATAACACCCCAAACTAATATTAAATATCCTACTGGCTTATTTGATGCTAGTCCAAAAATCATAAATACTAATCTTATAATTGCATATACTCCTGTTTTACTCATCACTCCTGAAAGTATCATTGAAATTGATGATGGTGCTGCCATATGTGCATCTGTTGGCCATGTATGACATGGAACCATAAATGCCTTAACTGCATATCCAACCATCATAAGTGAAAATGCTATTATTAACGTTGGAGTCATAGATTCCATACTTTTTATAACTACTGCTATCTCAGCTAAATTTAATGTCTTTGTTTCACTATATATTAAACAAGTTCCTAATAAAATCAATGATGATCCTAAAGAGCCTGTTACTATATATTTAAATGCTGCTTCTACTGATTTATCCTTATAATTTCTAAATGCAGTCAATGCAATTGCTGCAAATGTCATTATTTCAAGCATTACATACATATTAAATAAATCACCGGTAAATACAAAACCTATCATGCTTGAAGTTAATAGCAAAAATAACACATAATATTTTTCTAATCCATTATCATGGCTCATGTATTTTAAAGAATAAATTACTGATAAAAGTGATGCCCCTGTAATTATTAAAGCTAAAAACATCCCTAATGAATCTATTTCAAGTCCAATACCAAAAGCCTTTCCACCAATTGGACTCCAATTTCCCATCCAACTTACTATAATTTCCCCATCAATTAAAATGGGCTTAATTAATAATATTACACATAAAAATGATACTGCTGTTGCAATAACTGCAAGAGCCCTCTTTACTCTTATATATTTGTCCTTAAATAATCCAAGTACAAATGCTAAAATAAATGGAGTCATTATTGCTATTATTGGAAGATTATTAATAAATTCTATACTCATCCTCTAATCCTCCTTACATCATCACTTTCTATACTGTTATAATGTTTTTGAATTTTAATCACAATAGATAATGCTAGTGCTGTAACACATGCTCCAATTACTATAGATGTAAGAGTTAAAGCCTGAGGAATAGGATCTACAAAGTAAGTACTATTATCACTAAATATTGGTGCTGTACCATTAGTTCTAAATCCAATTGAAATTAACAACAAATTAATTCCAGAATCTAAAACTCCCATTCCAATAACTATCTTTATTAAGTTTCTCTTTAAAACAATTATTGCAAGTCCAATTACAATTAAAAGAAAAGCTCCAATATAATTAATTGTCATCTATTCCTCCCCCTTACTCTTTAAATTAGTTATCATAATTAATATTAAAAATGAAATTCCTGCAAAAACTTTAAAACCTACAGCAAAATTCATTAAAAATATGCTTCCTGATGAAAATAAATCCCCTGGACTACCTTTTTCAAGAATATTTCCGAAGAATACACCTGAACCTATTAGACCTATAAATGCTAATATTATAAATCCTAATGCCCCAATATCCTCTGCAATTTTAAATGTATTTGCTGCTACTCCTTTATTTACTCCTTTAAATCCATATCCAATATAAATAATAGCTATTGCACCAGCTATTAAAACTCCACCTTGGAAACCACCACCTGGTGATAAATGACCATGAATTATAATATATAATCCTAACGTAAGCAAAATTGGTAATACTAAATTTGTACAAGATATTAAGATAGAATCTCTTCTCTTTTTCATATTATTTCTCCTCCTTTGCCTTCTTTTCTGGTCTTAAAACTGCTGCAACTCCACAAATTGCGGTGAATAATACTATAGCTTCTCCTAAAGTATCATATCCTCTAAAATCAAATACTGTTGCTGTAACTGAATTTATTGCTCCTGTTTCTTTAATAGTATCATCTATTATTATTTGAGATGCATCTCCAAAGACTTCTGGTTTTAATCCCATTTTAAAACCTAAAAAAGTAAAAATCACAAGTAGTAAAAAAAGAATTAAATAAGTTATCCTTTTTCTCATTTCTCTTCCTCCTTAACCTTTTTTGTTTTTACTTTATTTAAAGTTATTATAAAGATTACTGGAGTTAATATAGCTCCAACTGCTGCCTCTGCCAAAGCAACATCTGGTGCTTTAAGTAATAAAAACTCTAAAGCTAAAAAGCCTCCTAAAACCGCCATAGCAATAATACATTGAAGTATATCATCTAGGAAAAATACACAAAGTGCAGATGTAACTAATCCAATTATTATTAAGGTATTTAATACATCAAAACTACTCATTTATATCCCTCCCATAATGATCAAATTTTGTTTTTTCATAAAGTCCAGCCTTAATTTTATATGCAGCTCTTGCCATTGCATGTGCACCCACTGGATTACTTATAAGCAAGAATACTACCATTATTAAAGCCTTTATTCCTAAGGAAGTATTACCATTTCCAAAACCATATATACTACAGGCTAATGCTATTGGCATGGCTCCCATTGTTGCTATATTAGTTGCACTTTGTAATCTACAAAATGTATCTGGCATCCTAATTACACCAACAACACCTGCAAAAAGAAAAAAAATACCTACTACAAGCAATACACAAACTATTATCTCTAATATAGACATTATAATTCCCCCTCTAAATACTTAGAAATCAATACAGTTCCTATAAATCCTAGGAGAGTTACTATAAGTCCAAGATCTAGATACATTGCTCTATCTTCTACTGCTCCAAATAAAATCATAATTATTCCTAAAATTATATCTATTGAATCTGCAGCTAAAACTCTATCTATTACATTAGGGCCTTTAAATACCCTGTATAATAAAACAAAAGCTAAAATGGCTAAAATTATTGAAACTATAGTAAATATAGAATTCATATTCATCACCTAAAAAGCCTCCTTACAAAATACTCAAACCTTCCCTTTATAACTTCTGATGCCTCTTTAGTGTCTTCTGTTTTAGCATCTATCCAATGAATATACATTGCATTTTTATCTCCATCTTCATATATATCCATTGTTATAGTTCCTGGTGTTAATGTTATACAATTAGATAACATTGCTAATCCATAATCTGATTTTAAATCTGTAGTTATTTTTACTATTCCTGGATTAATGTTTAAATTTGGTGATAATGATTTTATAGCAACACTAAAATTTGCTTTTATTAATTCCCATATATAAACGGGAATAAAAATTATTAAATTTACAAATCTAAACTTTTTAAATAACCAAAATCCATCTTCTTTAGCAAAAAATGAACTTGAGAAATAAGCAACAACTATAGCTACAATAGCACCTACTATTAACTCTTGAGACCCTAATTTTAGAATATTAAAATCCTGCATTAAAAATAAAATCCAAAATAAGTATGACAAAATGAAAGTTCCCACAAATGCTGTCCATTTTTTCATTCACAATCACCTTCTATCTTATATTTTTTTTATTAACCATTCTGCGAATTCCTTAGTATCGCCTTTTTCTAATGAATTAATTTTAAAAATTTTTGAATTTGGATTTCTAATAAGTGTCTGCTCTTTTACTTCATTCTCACTAAATTTAAAGTATTTTATCATATCATATTTAGTAAGAACTAATGCATCTGCCTTTGAAAACATTAATGGATATTTAACAACTTTATCGTCACCTTCTGGTATACTTAATAATGCCACCTTTAATACTTCTCCAATATCAAATTCTGCTGGACATACTAAATTACCTATGTTTTCAACTATAATAATATCTAATTCATCTAAATTAAAATTTTCTATTATATTCTTTATAGACATAGCTTCTATATGACAGGCTCCTTGCGTATTAAGTTGTACAACTGGTACTCCTGCATCTTGCATCTTTTTAGCATCTATAGTGCCTTCTATATCACCTTCTATTACACCAACCTTTAAGCCTTTACTTTTAAGTTCTTCTATTAAATTCAATATAAACGTTGTTTTTCCAGCACCTGGAGATCCCATTATATTAATCATTTTTACATTTTTATTCTCAAGCTCTTCCTGTACTTCTTTATGACAATCTTCATTCCACTCTAAAATTTGTCTTACAACTTTTATTTGCATTTATTCAACCTCCATAGTATCTAAATAAAACTCTCGTCCCCTTGTAATTTCATATTTATTTCCCTTGCAAATTGGACAAACATAATTATTTTTTCCTAACTTTCCTTCATAGCTACATTCATTACATTTAATTTCTACTGATATTCTTTCTATATTTATTTTTGTATTCTCAGCAATAGTATCTTTGGCTACAATATTAAAGTAATAGGATATACAATTTGGTACTAAATCTGTTAATTCACCAACCTTAATATTTAACTCTTTTATTCTGTTAATATTATGCTTCTTACCCTCTTCTAAACATATCTTAAGTAATCCCTGAGTTACTGATAATTCATGCATACTTCTACCTATCTAAACATGAGAAACAAGGATCTATACTTGCTACTATAAGTCCAGCATCTGCAATAGTATTATTTTTTAACATAACTGGAACAGTCATTGCATTTTTAAAGGTTGGTACATGAATATTAACTCTTCCATTTGTTTGTCCACCATTTGAAACTACATAGTAAGTAACTTCTCCTCTCGGAGCTTCAGTTACAGCCATATATTCCCCTACAGGAATCTTAGGAATCTTATTCCCCAAGTTAATAGGGCCATCTGGCATATTTTTAAGAGCTTGCTCAATTATCTTACAGCTTTCCTCAATTTCTATTAATCTTACAACAGCTCTTGAAAAAACATCACCATCATTTGCTATAGCTACATTGAAATCAAATTCTTCATAGCAATTATAAGGCATTGTTTTTCTTACATCGAAATTAACCCCAGAAGCTCTTCCATGTGGTCCACAAGCTCCATAATTTAATGCATCATCTTTTGTTAATATTCCAACACCTTTAGTTCTTGCTGCTATACTTGAATCTTTAGCATAAACATTATAAATATTTTTATATTCCCGCCTTAGCTCTTCTATCATCTTTATTAATGTTTCTTTTTGTTCTTTAGTTATATCTCTTCTTGCTCCCCCAATTATGTTCATAGCATAATTTACTCTATTTCCTGATATAACCTCTAACATATCCATTATTTTTTCCCTTGAGGCAAAACACATCATAAATAAAGAATCAAATGCTACTATATGAGCAGCTAATCCTAACCAAAGATAATGAGAATGTAATCTTTCTAATTCACTTAATATTACTCTTATATAACTTCCCCTCTTAGGAACCTCCATGCCCGCAATATTTTCTACAGCTAAACAATAAGTCATTGCATGAGAATGAGAACAAATTCCACATACTCTTTCAACTAAAGTTATGGTTTGAATAGGATTTCTAATTTCCGTTAATTTTTCTATGCCTCTATGGTTATATCCTATAAAAACTTCTGAATCCTTTATAACTTCACCTTCAGTAAGAAGCCTAACATGTACCGGTTCTTCTAACGCAGGATGATATGGTCCTAATGGTAAAACGTAACTCAAGCTTTTCCCTCCTTTTAATTATCCTTTAATTTTTTAAGTTCATTTAGAGGCATTATAAGTATTTGCCCCTCACCTTCTTTAAACTCTTCCGGTAAAAATAATCTTCCAGTAAATATTAATCCTTCAAATTTTAACGGCATCATTTCTTGTATTTCTTCTTCAAACCATTGCGCACCTTTATATACATTAGTTACTGTTGGTAATATATTTTCTCCTTTCACATGATAATGTCTCCTAACCTCATCGTACTCTAGGGTATAAACTACTACATTATTTTTCTCAGCATCAACATAACCATTTATAGCTACTAATCTTCCGCCTTTATCCCTAACATCCTGTACTTTTGATACAATATCTTTCTTTTGAATTTCTTCTACCGTAATACTACCCATAATACTCCTCCTTGCATCAGGAAAATTTTATTATTTTTGTATTTATTTTACATCATCTTACTCTTTATTATACATAAGATTAAAGCTTATTATAATAGAATTTTCGAATTTTTTTTAAAATAAACCTCACTATTTATTCTTCCTTTCATTAATACTATTTTTTGTTTTATATCTATAACTTTTATGCTATAATGTCTATATAATTGTTGTTAATATAGTATAATTTATAATAAAAGGAGTTTTTGCAATGGGTTTCAAAGATAAAATGACTAAATATTACTCTGATGCATACATGAATAAATATGGAGATAGAATGACAAGTGTTTCTGGTACGGTTTTATCAGTTAAGACAGAAACTAAGAGTTTTCTAGGAATTTTCAATAGATTACATGTTTGGCTAGTTGTTAAGTCTGATGCTGGTAAACAAATAGCTAAATGTGAATATAAAAGAAATAGATGGTTCAAAAAACCAGAGTTTATCGATATATCTCAAGGTCACAAAATAATTGTTATGGGAATTAAAGGTGAAAAAGGTAAAGCAAATTCTGAAGTTGTTATGGCTTCAAACATTGCAAACTTAACTACAAGAAAAGACTTACACCCATTTGATCATAGCCAAATAAAGAAAGCTAGACAACAAGCTACTAGAATGAGAACTAGATAGTTTAAATATAAAAAAGAGATTTTGCAAAATGCAAAATCTCTTTTTAACTTATTTTAACTTTTATTTACAATGTTCACATTTAAAATCTTTTCCACTTTCGTGTACTGTTCCACTATTTATTACCTTACTTCTTGCTAATGTTCTACAAGTATTTTTTGAATGATAAGTTTTTCCCTTTGGAGTCCAATATACTATATCTTCTTCCTTTGATTCTTCATTAAACTTTTCCATAATTTCTTTATTTTCTATAAATTCCTTAACATCATTAATTAAAATATCATCAATATTTTCAGAAGAATTATTAAACTCATCTATTACCCTTTCTTCTATTTCATTTATATTTTCTACTAATTCTATTAATTCAGTTTTTTCCACATTATTTACTTCATCTATACTATCTGTTTTATCTATAAATTTCACTTCTTCAATTTCTTCAGTTAATGTATCAATAGCTACTTCTTCTAACACTTGACTATCTCTCTCATTAATATTACTATTAGCATTAACTTTTATATCATTTATCTCAACTGATACTACTTCATTTATATTTTTATATTCTTTTATATCTTCCTCTTCTTTACCCCATTTTTTAAAAATAGATAAAGGTAAGTTTTCAAGAACTGTTACTCCTACATTTCTTCTTATAAAATCGCCTTTAAAAATATATATAATACAAATCACAACTATTATTGCTACTATTATTTCAACCATCAGTATTTTCATCCTATCTATATTTATTCTAATTTTATTTATAAACTCTTTAACAGTATTGATTATACTATTAACACTAGCATTAAATAAAGTACTATTATAAATATTATTTATTTATTAGATAAAAATTTTTATTAATTTAGAAAAATTAATAAAAATAAATATGGGGATTTATATTATTATTTATGCTTTTACTAGGTGTTATATTAGTTTTCAAATTAAAAAGGCCTCTACGTTTAAATATTGATCATAAAATAAAGCATTAGTTTATTAATCAAGAAAAAAAGGACGGTAAGCATAGACTCACTGTCCCCTAATAATGTAGTAATAATAATTGTTAAAATACTACTAATTCAGTTTCATTAATAGCCTTTTCTACCATTGCATCTACATCTAAAACAGACTCTGCTTTTCTCATTGCTTCTAGTTGAGGTTTAGTTTTAGGATGCTTTGGTACAAAAATAGTACAACAATCTTCATATGGTAAAATTGAAGTTTCATATGTTCCTATTTCCTTAGCGATATCCATAATATCACCTTTATCCATTGCAATTAATGGTCTAAATACTGGTCTATCTGCACAATCAGTACTTACTATTAATCCTTCCATAGTTTGACTTGCAACTTGCCCTATACTTTCCCCACTTGAAATTGATTGTACTCCATACTTTTCAGCTAAAACACAAGCACATCTCATCATAAATCTTCTCATTAATATAGTTAATTCATCTTGTCTACACTTTTCCATTATATCTAATTGAATATCTGTAAATGGTACTATGTATAAATTAACTCTTTCTGTATAATTAGAAAGAATTTTAGCTAATTCTTTAACCTTATCTTTAGCTCTTTCTGAAGTATATGGATGACTATGATAATATACACAGTTAAGCTCTACACCTCTTCTAGCCATTAAATATCCTGCAACTGGAGAGTCTATTCCTCCTGATAACATAAGCATTGTACTACCATTCATTCCATAAGGTAATCCTCCAACACCCTTTATTTTATCTTTGCTTGTAAATACATATGCTTTTTCTCTAATCTCAATATTTACTAAACATTCTGGATTCTTAACATCAACTTCTAATCCATCTCCAAAATGATGAAGTACATATCCTCCTACATTTCTAGAAGTTTCAATAGAATTTAATTGGAACTTTTTATTTGCTCTATTTGTTTCTATTTTAAATGTCTTTGGATTAGCTTCTTTTACTTTTCTTAAAGCCTCTTCTTTTATGGCAGTTAAATCCCTTTCTACTTCAGTAACTATACATACTTCAGATACTCCAAAAACTTTTCTTACTCTTTCTACAGCTGCATCAATATCCTCTGCTTTAATAAATCCTCTTCCTTGATCAGTAACAAATTCAAATTGTAATCCAGAAAGTTTCTTTTCTATATTTTCTTTTAATCTTCTTTCAAACTTCCCTCTGTTTAATCCTTTTAGAAATATTTCTGAAGCATATTTAACTAATATTAATTTATTATTCATCTTTTTATTCTCCTTAAAAACATTAATGACTTTTTCAGTACATCAATTGTATAATCTACTTCTTCCTTTGTATTTTCGTATGAGAATGAGAACCTTATAGCAGACTCAATTTCTCTATTATTCAATCCTAAAGCCTTTATTACATAACTTCCATGGGCTGCACTACTTTTTGATGTACATGCCGAACCAGTAGCAACATATATTCCTGATTCCTCTAGTAAATGTAATAAAACCTCTGCTCTTACTCCTAGGAAAGATACATTTAAAATATAAGGACTAAATCCCTCTATTCCACTATTTATTCTAATATCCTTTATCTCTTTTAATCTTTCAATAAAATAAGCTTTAAGTTCAGAAACTTCCTTATATCTTTTATCCATATTTTCAAAAGTAATTTTGGCAGCTTTTTCAAAGCCAATTATGCCTGGAAGATTTTCTGTACCTGCTCTAAAGCCTCTTTCTTGGCTTCCACCTGAAATAAGAGAGTTTAATATTATTCCTTTTTTTATATAAACTAATCCAGCTCCCTTAGGTCCATGAATTTTATGTCCTGCAACTGTTAATAAATCTATTTTATCTTTATTAACATCAATAGGTAATTTCCCATAGCCTTGAACAGCATCTACATGAAATTTTGCTCTAGAACTTTTTTCCTTTATCAGATTTCCTATAGCCTCAAGATCTTGTATAGCACCCATTTCATTATTAACATACATTATTGACACTAAAACAGTATCTTTACATATTGCCTCTTCTAAATCTTCTAATAAAATTCTTCCTTCATTATCTACATCTAAATATGTAATTTTGACACCTTTATCTTCTAACTCTTTACATGTGTTAATTATTGAATGATGCTCAAAAGTAGTTGTTATAAGATGATGACCTGGCTTTAATAATCCCTTTAAAACAAGATTATTCCCTTCGCTTCCACCAGATGTAAAATAAATCTCATCTTTATTGCATTTAATGGTAGATGCAAAATACTCTCTAGCTTCATTCAATCTTTTCTCACAGTTCATCCCTATCTTATGTAAAGATGATGGATTGCCAAAATACTCTTTCATACCTTTACTTACTTCTTCTATTACTTCATCATAAGGCATTGTAGTAGCACTATTATCAAAATAAATATTCAATGACAATCACTCCTTTCTTTTAGTATTTACATCATAAGTGAAATTTAAAATTTTAATTTTACAAATTAAACTTACAACTTTAACATTAGGAAAAATTCTTTCATATTAATTTAAAATTCTACCATTTACTTTGCAATAAGTAAATAATTTATAGAATAAAATCTAGTATTCCTATCATTTTTCTATGAAATATATATAAATTTATATAAAAACTAGGGAGCTTTTTACTCTTTTAGTAAAAAACTCCCTAGTTTTTATTCCATTGCAATGAATTCAACTTTTTCAACGAATTCTAATTCTTTTAAATCATCTAACATTTTACCTAATTCAATTTTCATTGTTGATATATCAATGGTCAAATTTAAGTTTGCTAAATTATTAATTGGAATACCTTGATCAATAGTTAAAATATTTCCACCTTGTTCAGAAATAAAATTTAATATGTTAGAAAGTACACCCTTTTTATGAGCAATTATCATATTAAAAGTTGCTTTCCTCCCATTAGACATTTGAGAAAATTCAAACACATAATCTCTATACTTATAATAAACACTTCTACTTATTCCTGCTAACTTAGTAGCTTCAGTAATCTCCTTTACCTTACCTTCCTGTAAGATTTTTTTTGTGTTAATTACCTTTTCAAATACCTCTGGCAAAACCCTTTTATCAATAACTAAATAATCATTGTTCATATTATTCACCTTTCAAAATTTTTGCCCCATGTTTATCTATTTTTAACTCTTTAATATCCCAATTAATATTTTGTTCTTTCATAAAATTTGTAAAATTGTTTGCAAAGCTTATATCTTTATTGTCTACTATTGCCATTAATGTTGGCCCTGCACCACTTAAAAAACAACTAAATGCTCCAAGTTCCAGTGATTTATTATAAACTTTATCAAAATTATCAATAAGTTTACTTCTAAATCTTTCATGAATTCTATCCTTAGTAGCTTCCCTTAACAAAGTATAATTTCCATTTGAGAAACATGATATTAAAAGGGCAGCCCTCCCTATATTATAAATACAGTCTCTAAATGGAACCTCTTTAGGTAATATAGCTCTAGCTTTTTCAGTTGAAAGCTTAAATCTTGGAATCAATGCAATAAACTTAACTCCATCTTTAACTTCTACACAATTATATAATGGCTTTTTATTATCTACCATTATAGTAGAAACTAAGCCTCCAAAAATAGCTGGACATACATTATCAGGATGTCCTTCAATCTCAACAGCTAAACTTAATATCTCATCTTTGTTTATTTTTTTGCCCATTAATGCAAAAGCTCCTATAAGTCCTGCCACTATACAACTTGAGCTTGAACCTAAGCCCCTTGATATTGGGATATCTTGCTTTATTATTTTAATCCTTATACCATTAAATTTAAAGTCATATTTATCAAAAACTTTCTTTATTGCCATAAAAATTATATTATTTTCATTCTGAAACTCTTCTTCAACAGCTTCAAATAATAACCCCTTATTCTCTTTAAGCTCAAATTCGTATTCATTATATATATTTAAAGCAATTCCCAGCGAATCAAATCCAGGCCCCAAATTGGCTGATGTCGCTGGTACTCTTACCTTAATCATTTTTAGTGCTCCTTAAAAAATCAAGTAAACTATCTTTCATTTTATCCTTATTACATATTTCCTTATGAAGTACTTCTTTCTTGTCTAAATTCTTTAGATTATTAGGTATATTAGTGTTAGTATTATCACTTAATATGTTTAATATTTCAAAATCATTTTTTCCACTAATATCTATTCCTAAAGCATTACAAATACTTCTTGGAAATTTATACGGACTAGCTGTTGATGCTACTAATGCTTGTCTATAATCTGAAGTTTCTTTTCTATACTTATCCAATACTACATAGCCCACTGCAGTATGTGTATCCATTAAATAGTCTTCATTATCATAAACATATTTAATAGCTTTATAAACTTCATCAATGTTTGCATAATTTCCATAAAAATCATTTAAAAACTCTTTAGCATTTTTAGAAATTGAATACACCCCTTTTGAATTCAACTCCTCCATAAGCTTTTTAGTTTCTAAAGAATTCCTGTTATTAGCCTCAAATAATAATCTTTCTAAATTTGATGAAATTAGTATATCCATAGATGGTGATTCTGTTAGTATTAACTCCCTTCTCTTATCATATATCCCAGTATTTAAGAAGTCTGTTAATACATTATTTTCATTTGATGAGCATATTAACTTCCCTATAGGTAGCCCCATTTTTTTCCCATAGTAGGCTGCTAATATATTCCCAAAGTTCCCCGTTGGAACCACTATATTTATTTTATCGCCCTCTTTTATTTTTTGCTTATTAACTAAATCAAAATACCCATAAAAGTAATAAACAATCTGTGGTATTAGTCTTCCAATATTAATTGAATTTGCTGAAGATAATAAAAATCCTTCTTCTTTTAATTTCTTCTTCAATTCATTGTCCCCAAATATTGCTTTAACTCCACTTTGTGCATTATCGAAATTGCCCCTAATTCCGATTACTTTTACATTATTACCTTCTTGTGTTACCATTTGCTTTTGTTGAATTGTACTTACCCCTTTTTCTGGGTAATAAACTACAACCTTAAATTCATCCACATTGCTAAACCCTTGCAATGCAGCCTTACCTGTATCTCCAGATGTTGCAGTTAATATCACTATTTCTTCACTGATATCTTGTTTTTTCTTCGCAGCTTTCATTACTTGTGGTAAGAATAAAAGTGCTGCATCCTTAAAAGCCGATGTAGGCCCATGATATAATTCTAAAAAATTATTTTCTTCCTTTACAAAGAATTTATCACTATAAGCATTTCTTATTGCCTCTTTTAAATTTTCATCACCAATATCATCAAAAAATTCCCTAATTATCTCATATGCTAACTCTTCATAAGAAAGCCCCATTTTCTTTTTCAAATTATCATATAATTTTGGAAATTCTATTGGAACATACAATCCTCCATCATCAGCAATCCCCTTTATAATTGCTTCAGAAGATGAAATAGCTTCCCCTTTTCCTCTAGTGCTTATAAATTTCATTTTACACCTCCAATAGCTTTATTTATTTTTCATCCTTCTGTGTCATATTTGTATCTTTAAGCAAGAATTACCATATGTAAATTTTACCATGTATCTCTATAGAATACAACTGTTTTTTTCTTGTAAACATTTTAATTTTATGTTTTTTATTTTCTACCAGAAAAATAGACTATCTCACCTCTAAACTACTCCTCATCAAGTAGACAAAGAGTCGTTTATTCCAGAGATAGTCTATTTAAAATTATTTTTTAGATTTTATAAGAAGGTATACACTATTTATTAAAAATATTATTCCTGAGAAAAATATTACTAATAACCATTGACCTAAATTTAGAGCAACTGTATTAAATATCCCCTTTAAGAATGGAATATATAATATACAACATATCATGGTAATTGAAACTAATACTGCTCCTAATAAATATATATTTGATAGCACATTTATTTCAAATATAGAATGTCTTTCTGATCTACACTCAAAAACATGTAGAAGTTGAGACATAACTAATGTACATAACGCAATAGTTCTACAAGTTGCTAAATCCATTCCATAATATCTACCAACCATAAATGATAATAAAGTACAAATTCCTATTAAACATCCTCTAACAATAATTTTTTCCCAAAGCCCTCTTGCAAATATTCCTTCATTCTTTTCCCTCGGTGCCTGTCTCATTATATCTTTATCTGCAGGATCAATTCCTAGTGCAATAGCTGGTAATCCATCTGTAGCTAAATTTACAAATAAGATTTGTATTGGGGTAAGTGGATTTGGCAAATAAAATAATGATGCTAAAAACATTGTTAATACTTCACCTAGATTACAAGATAATAAGTATCTAATAAACTTTCTTATGTTATCGTAGATAATTCTTCCTTCTTCAACTGCAGATACTATTGTGGCAAAATTATCATCCATTAAAACCATTGATGCGGCTTCCTTAGTAACATCTGTTCCTGATATTCCCATGGCAACACCGATATCAGCTTCTTTTATTGCAGGAGCATCATTAACACCATCACCAGTCATTGCAACTATATTATTATTCTTTTTAAATGCCCTTACTATTCTTAACTTATGATTTGGAGATACCCTTGCAAATACTCTTAACTTCTCTACCCTCTTTACTAATTCTTCATCAGACATCTTTTCTAATTCATCACCTGTAATAGCTTGATCATCTATAGTACAAATATTAATGCTCTTTGCAATTGCTAATGCAGTATTTTTATGGTCTCCAGTTATCATTACAGGCTTAATTCCTGCCATTTTACACTTTAATACCGCATCTTTAACTTCTATTCTAGGAGGGTCCATACTTCCTGCAACTCCTAAGAATATTAAATTTTCTTCAACAGAATCATTTTTAACTACATGTTCTTCTTTATAAGCTGCTGCTATACATCTTAAAGCTCTATTAGACATAGATTCAATATAACTATAAATTTGCTTTTTCTTTTGAGCAGTAAGAGGCTTTATTTTACCATTTTCTAATACAGAATTACATCTCTCTAATACTCTTTCTGGAGCACCTTTCATATAACAAATTTCTTTACCATTTACATTCATTATTACAGTCATCATTTTTCTAGTAGAATCAAATGGTATTTCAAATGATCTATTAGCTTTTGCAATAAAGATTTCAGCTTCTTTTGTTTCTTTAAAAAACACTTTAACTAAAGCTGTTTCTGTAGGATCTCCCATAACTGCTTTATCAATATCTTTAATATCATAGTTATAATTTGTATCATTACAATATACAAAAGCTTCCTTTAGTTTTTCACAATCATATACCTTTTCTTTATCTAATTCATAAATTTTTCCGTTTGTTAAAATTTCTTTTACTGTCATTTTATTTTGAGTTAAAGTCCCCGTTTTATCTGAACAAATTACTGAAGTACAACCTAAAGTTTCAACTGCTGGTAATTTTCTAATTAGTGCATTTCTCTTAAGCATTCTACTTACGCCTAATGCTAATGCAACAGTAACTATGGCAGCTAGCCCTTCCGGTATTGCAGCAACAGCCAATGATACACCTAAAAGGAACATTTCAGTAATATTATTTCCTCTTAATATTCCAAGAACAGTAACAATTATGCATACTATAACACAAACTATAACTAATATTTTACCTAAAGAGTCTAGTCTTTCTCTTAGAGGTGACTTTTCTTCTTCTATGTTATCTAAAAGATTTGCTATTTTTCCCATTTCAGTTTCCATACCTATGGAATCAACTATTAACAATCCTCTACCCTTTAAAACTATTGTACCCATGTATCCTTCATTTTTTCCTTTGTTTGTATCTTTAGATATACCTACAGATTCTCCTGTTAATAATGATTCATCTACTACCATATTTGCGGCATCGATAAATGTTCCATCTGCTGGAATTCTATCCCCAGCTTCTAATATTACAACATCACCTATTGTTAACTCTCTTGAATTTATTACCTTAATATTTCCATCTCTTATAGCCTTACAAGTGGGTGCTGCCATCTCCTGTAATGCTTCTAGTGATTTTTCCGTTCTGAATTCTTGTACAAAACCTAATATTGCATTTACAATTACTATAATAAGTATTGTTATTGCATCTGCCTTGTCCCCAATAAATCCTGATATAATAGTGGCGCCTATCAATACCCATACTAAAAAATCATTGAATTGAGATAAGAAAATTAAAACCGGTGACTTCTTCTTTTTATGTTTAAGTTCATTTAAACCATAGGTTTTAATTCTTTTTTCTGCTTCTCTAGTACTTAATCCCCTAGTAAATTCTCTTTCCTGTATCACTCTTTCTCCTCCTCATCAAGAACTCTTGTATATATATATTAATGTTTATGTAATACTATGAATAATTAAGTTAAATTTCTATTCATTATACTTTACATTTTTATTTACAAATTTCACTTACAAATATAGAATAGTAGTATGCGAAAATATGTATAAAGCTATTAAGATAGTAAAATTTTTCAATAGCACTTTGCTATTTTAAAAAGTTTGAAAGTTGTCTTTGACAAAATTAATAATTAATTGCTTTATTTATCTAAATATACTAAGGAGGGCATATTGCATGAAAGATATAATTTATGTAACTGGGCATAAAAACCCAGATTCAGACTCAATATGTGCAGCTTACGCATATGCTGAATTTAAAAATAAGATTGGTGAAACTGAAACTGTTGCTTGCAGACTTGGTAATGTAAATCAAGAAACTCAATTTATACTAGATTATTTTGAAGCTGAAGCACCAAAATTCTTAAACACAGTTAAACTTAAAGTGGAAGACTTACAATTTGATAATATAAGTCCTATTTCTCCTGATATATCATTAAAAACTGCTTGGACAATCATGAGAGATAAAAACATAAAGACTTTACCTGTAGCTGATGAAAATGATCATTTATTAGGGGTATTATCTGTAGCTAATTTAACTTCTTGCTATATGGATATTTGGGATAACAGAATATTATCAAAAAGTAATACAACTTTAGATAACATAGTTGATACTTTATCTGCTAAAATTTGTTATGTAAATGAAGATATAAAATTCTTCCCTGGCAAAATAGCAGTTACAGCTATGCAACCTGATACTATGACTGAACACATAGAAGAAGGTGACATTGCTATTGTTGGTGATAGAGAAGAAGCTCAATCTGCATTAATCAATCTTAATGTTTCATTAATGATAGTTACTGGTGGATATGCTCCATCTGAAAAAATAATAAACTTAGCTAAAGAACATGGCGTTACTGTAATAGTTACTCAACATGATTCATTTACAGCTTCAAGACTTATTGTTCAAAGTATCCCTGTTGGATATGTAATGGTTAAAGAAAACATAGTTTCTTTCACAACTGATGATTTAGTTGATGACATAAAAGGAGTTATGGCTGAAACTAGATTTAGAAGCTATCCTGTTTTAGATCAAAATGGTAGAGTTGTTGGTACTGTTTCTAGATACCACTTAATTTCTAACCACAAGAAAAAAGTTATTCAAGTTGACCATAATGAAAGAGGTCAATCTGTTGATGGCTTAGAAGATGCTGAAGTAGTAGAAATCATCGACCACCACAGAGTTGCTGATATTCAAACTAACAATCCAATTTACTTTAGAAACGAACCAGTTGGAAGTACTTCAACAATAGTTGCTAAATGCTTCTTTGAAAATGGTATTAGACCATCAAGAAAAGCTGCAGGACTTCTTTGTGGAGCAATAATCTCTGATACATTATTATTCAGAAGCCCAACTTGCACTCCACAAGATAAATATATCTGCAAAAAGCTTGCTGAAATTGCTGGTATAAACATAGAAGAGTTTGCAAAAGAAATGTTTAAGGCAGGTACTTCATTAAAAGGTAAGACTGTTGAACAAATCTTCAACACAGACTTCAAACCATTTACTATTGAAGGTACTAAAGTAGGTATTTCTCAAGTTAATACAATGGATATTGAAGGATTTATGCCTTTAAAAGAAGAAATGTTAAATTATATGGACCAAAAAGCTAAAGAGGCTGGATTAGAAATGGTTATGTTATTATTAACTGATATCTTAAATGAAGGTTCTGAAATATTAGTTACAGGTGCTAAACCTGAGATAGTTGAAAAAGCATTTAATATTACTTTAAAAGATAAAGGTGCATTCCTTCCTGGAGTTCTTTCTAGAAAAAAACAAGTTGTACCTCCAATAACTAATGCTATAACATCTTAATATAAAAAATGAGTGTATCCACATGATACACTCATTTTTCTTTACTACTCATTATCAATTACAATACCAAGTTTAGTAGAAATTATGGTATTCAGCTTATTTATTGAAAATGTTAATGTCATTATTTGCTTTTCTAATCGTATTAGTAAATATGCACTAATAGCTACTGGAAAACCAACATTAGCAATTAAGTTAATAAGTTCGCTTATCTCCATAAACTTACCTCCTAAAATAATTATTACACTTAATATATATCCAGTAACTATGCTTTTTTTATAAAAAAATTTATAATTTTCCTTCTAAAAGTTCATTATATTTCTTCATAATTTTTCTTAAAATTTCATTATTAACATCAAATTTTATATCATCAACTTGAGCTATTGGTAATATAGCAACTGAAGTTCCTGAGATAAATAATGAGTCTAAATCCGTTATTTCTGAGGCCTTTATTTCTTTTTCTTCTACTTCTATTCCTAATGATTCTGCTATTTTAAATATTTTATCCCTTGTAATTCCTCTTAGTACAGTTTCACCTTTAGCTGTTATAAGCTTTTTATCTTTTATTCCAAAAAAATTTGATTTACTTCCTTCTGTAATAAAACCATTTCTATCTAATAAAAGTGCTTCATGAGCCTTAGCTTCCTTCATTTTTTCTGCAATTTTAGCTCTAAATTCTGTACTAACTATCTTTAAATTAGGATTTTCTCTTTCACCATAATAAAGAATAACTTTTACTCCTTTTTCATAGTATTCTTCAGCAGGATAAGAATGCATTATATAATATATTTTTAAATTACCATTACTTATGTTATATGTAATTTTTATATTACCAATAGCATTATCATTCTTTTTAATAACTTTAACTATTAAACTTTCTATGTCCTCTTCACTATATGGAAATTCTTTATTTATGAGTTTAAATGATTTTTGCATTCTAGCTAAGTGTTCCTTTAAAAACACTGGCTTTCCTTTAACAACTCTTAATACCTCATATATTATCTTTTCCTTATAATCTTCATCAGTAAAATCATTAATAGGATATATTATTCCATTATTTAAGTAAAATTTATTTATTGCTTCCATCAATATTACACTTCCTTTGAAGATTATTTATTTCCATCTTAAAATTTCTATTTCATGTTTCTTTTTATAATTAATTAAATATGGATTTCCAACAAGATCTAATAACGGTTTATCTGATAAGGAATCTGAGAACATATATGAATTTTTAAAATCTACTTTTATATTTTTCTCTTTTAAAACCTCATTTAATCTTCTAACTTTTTCTTCTCCTTTACAGTTCTTTCCGTCCATTTTTCTTATAAACTTTCCACCTTCAAATGCAAACTTAGTTCCAATTATCAGATCTACCTCTTTTATTGCATAAAATTCTTTAACATAGAACTCTGGTGATGCCGATATAAGTACTACCATATATCCTTCATTCTTTAATTTCTTTATCATGTCTACTGCATCTTTATAAAGTATTTTACTTATTCTTTCATCATAAAATGATTTAGTAAGCTTAGCTAACTCTGCTTCATCTATGTTTTCTATAAACTTTAGAAAACACTCCTTAACTCTTCTTTCATCAAAAACCTTAATTCCATACATTGCTCCTGAATATAAAGCTCTTGGCAAGAATTTTATATTTTTAATATCCTTAGACACAATATATTTAAAAAATTCCATTAAAGTCTCTTTTCTTGTTATTGTATAATCTATATCAAATATCGCTAACTTTTCCACTTATTTTCCTCCAGCTTAACTTACTAGAGGCTGAGCATTTTTTATGCTTCAGCCCCTTTATTTATTTTAACTTATTAATAAACTTGTTAATTCTTTCTAGTCCTTTTTCAATTAATTCCATTGAAGTTGCATAAGATACTCTTACATAATTATCTAATCCAAAAGCTTTTCCTGGAATAACTGCTACTTTCTCATGTTCTAATAACTTAGCAGAAAAATCCATTGAATCAATAATTTTTTCTCCATTAATTTCTTTTCCTAAACATTTATCAATATTTATCATAATATAAAATGCACCTTGTGGTTTAATTATGCTTAAATTATTCATTTTTTCTAAAGTCTTAACCATATAATTTCTTCTTCTTTCGAATTCAAAAATCATTTCTTTAACCTTATCTTGGGGCCCATTTAAAGCTTCAATTGCTGCATACTGAGTTATAGAACAAACATTAGAAGTCATATGACTTTGAATATTAGTCATAAGTTTTGCAATCTTTTCTGTTGCTCCACAATACCCTAATCTCCATCCAGTCATAGCATAAGATTTAGATAAACCATTAATAACAATAGTTCTTTCATATGCATCATCTGAAACACTAGCAATACTTATATGTTTTTCTCCATCATATAATAATTTCTCATACATTTCATCAGAAATTATTATAAGATCGTACTTTTTCGCAAATTCAGCTATTTCTATTAATTCTTCTTTATTATAAATAGTTCCTGTTGGATTATTCGGCGTATTTAATATAATCGCTTTAGTCTTTTCAGTAACTACCTTTTCTAAGTTTTCTTTAGTAAACTTATAAGAAGATGTTTCATTACTTTCTACAAATACTGGCTTTCCATCTGCTAATCTTATAAGCTCTGGATAACTAACCCAATATGGATTTGGTACAATTACTTCATCACCTGGATTTAATATTGCTAAAAATGCATTTGCAAGTGATTGTTTAGCCCCTGTAGATACTACTATTTGTGATGGATTATATACTAAATTATTATCATCCTTAAATTTTTTACATATAGCTTCTCTTAATGGAAGTATTCCATTTACATTTGTATATTTTGTATTTCCATCTTCCATTGCCTTTATGGCAGCATTAATTATATTTTGTGGAGTATTAAAATCTGGTTCTCCTGCTCCAAAACTAATTACATCAATTCCATTTTCCTTCATCTCTTTAGCTTTTGCTGTTATTGCCAAAGTTACTGACGCTTGAATTCTTTGTGCTTTTTTTGATAATTCCATTGATTTGCCCCCATTATCTTTTATTAAATTTAATAAATTTTTCTAAATAGTCTTCATTTAAACCACAACTACCTATAGATAAATTATCATACCCTAAAGTTTTACCGTGATAATCACTTCCTCCAGTCACACATAACTTATACTTTTTAGATAAATTAAAAAATTTATTTATATCTCCTTGCGAATGGCTTGGATGATATACCTCTATTCCTTTAAGTCCAAAACATCTTAATTCCTTTAAAATATTTTCAACTTCAATTTTTCTATATATTTGCCCTGGATGAGCTAAAATAGCTACTCCACCAGATTTATTAATTACATCTATACAATCTCTATAATTTAATCTAAATCCTTTAACATATCCTGGTTTTCCTTGAATTAAAAAACTTCTAAAAGCACTTTTATAGTTATCAAAGTAACCCTTTCTAACCATTGCATTTGCTACATGACTTCTTCCTACTGTTGCATCTATATCTATAGCTAAATCTTCTAATTCTAACTTAATATCATATTTTTTTAATTTAAATAATATCTCTTCTACTCTTTTTACTCTTTGAGTATTTAATTCATTTACAACTTCCTGCAACTCTTTATTGTCAATATCCATAAAATATCCAAGTATATGCAACTCCATTTCTCTATATTCACTACTAAGCTCTATGCCTGGAATTATATTTATTCCTTCATAATTATTTTTAGTAATATACTGTGCTGCTATAGAATCATGATCTGTTATAGAAATGTACTTAATATTATCTTTTATTGCTGAATCAATTATTTCTTCTGGGCTTTTTATTCCATCAGAATAATTTGAATGAATATGTAAATCCGCATACTTCATCTTATTCACCTTTTCTTTTCAAGTGAAATTTTCATTTATAACTTTTACTTAGTTTAAGTTACTTATCAAATTGTTATTCTAAGTTACAGTATAATATTAAAATTTTAAATAAATTTTTAATATTATATTAAAAACTAAGCAATATTTCCCATAATAAAAATATATCATCTTACCTGTAAAATGTAAATTGAAAACACTGAATTAAATTCTCAATAATACTAACTAAATTATAGAAAAAGAGATTATACAAATTACTCTGTATAATCTCTTTTAATATTATTGATCAGCTAAAACGTTAGTGTAGTATTCAGTTACTTTATCAAACTCAGCTTCTTCTGGAACTATAAGTTCTCCTTCTTCAGTTGATCTGAAAAGATATACTGATTCATCTTCTGGGTTTTGAGCTAATACATATTCATTTTCTTCAAATTCAAATGCATCAACTATTGGGCAAGATATAACATTTCCGTTATCATCCTCTAAATCAACAACAAAGTGTTCATGTTCGTGTTCTCCACATCCACAATTATCTCCACATCCGTGGCTATCATGATCATGTCCGCATCCGCAGCCTTCGCCGCATTTATTTAATTCATTTTCCATTTTACATTCCTCCTTAATAATAAGTTAAACAATTTAATTTTAAAATAAATATTAAAATTTATATTATTAATTATTGTTTAACTAACTAGTCTTTATAATTGTACCCTTATTCTTAGGAAAATAAAAGAAAAATATTTTTTTTTATAAAAATTTAAAAGTTTTTTATAAAATATAAATAAAAAAAGAGGCTTTCACCTCTTTTTTGTTAATTTATTACTATTCTTGATTAGCAAGCTTTTTATAATTCTCTAATCTTTCCATTGCATCTGCTTGAGTCTTTTCAAATAAAGCTTCTGCTGCTTCAGGGAATGCCTTAGCTAATGAAGCATATCTAACTTCACCCATTAAGAATTCTCTAAAGTCACCCTTAGGTTCTTTTGAATCTAAAGTAAATGGATTCTTAGTTCCTTTTAATGCTGGATTATATCTATATAATGCCCAATATCCACAATCTACGGCTTTTTTAGCTTCTGCTTGTGAATTAGTCATTCCTGCTTTAATACCATGATTAATACATGGAGCATAAGCAATTATTAATGATGGTCCATTATAAGCTTCTGCCTCAGCTATAGCTTTAAGAACTTGGTTTTTATCCGCACCCATACAAACTTGAGCAACATATACATAACCATAACTCATGGCCATCATACCTAAATCTTTCTTCTTAGTTCTCTTACCAGAAGCAGCAAATTTAGCAATTGCAGCTGTTGGTGTAGCTTTAGAAGATTGTCCACCAGTATTTGAGTAAACTTCTGTATCAAATACTAATACATTTACGTTTTCTCCTGATGCAAGAACATGGTCAAGTCCACCGTATCCGATGTCATATGCCCAACCGTCTCCACCAAAGATCCATTGAGATCTCTTAACGAAGAATTCTTTATCATTTAAAATAGTCTTAGCTATTTCAGCATCACAATTTTCAAGTGCATCAACTAAAGCATTTGCTCTTTCTCTAGTTCCATCGCTTTCTTCTCTATTTTCTAACCAATCTTTTAATACAGCCTTAGTTTCATCAGCTATATCGCTTTCTAATGCAACTTGTACATTATCAGCAATTCTATCTCTTATAGCTTTAACTCCTAAGAACATACCTAAACCATATTCAGCATTATCTTCGAATAATGAGTTTGCCCAAGCTGGACCATGTCCATTATGGTTAACTGTATATGGAGTTGCTGGAGCTGATCCTCCCCAAATTGAAGAACATCCTGTAGCATTAGCTACCATCATTCTATCACCAAATAATTGAGTTACAAGCTTAGCATATGGAGTTTCTCCACAACCTGCACAAGCACCTGAGAACTCAAGAAGTGGTTGTTCAAATTGGCTACCTTTTAATGTATTCTTATTCATTGGATTTTTCTTAGCAGATACTTCTGTTGTTGCATAATCCCATGCATCTATTTGATCATGTTGACTATCTTGTGGTTTCATTACTAAAGCTTTGTTCTTAGCTGGACATACTTCAGCACAGTTTCCGCATCCTGTACAATCAAGAGGTGTAACACCAATTGAGAACTTATATGGAACTTCTGTCTTTAATGCCTTAGCATCAGTAGTCTTCATTGAAGCAGGAGCTTTTTCAGCTTCTTCACCAGTTAATAAGAACGGTCTTATTGCTGCATGAGGACATACTACTGAACATTGATTACATTGAATACAGTTTTCTGGTATCCATTCTGGAACATTAATTGCAATTCCTCTTTTTTCATATGCAGCTGTACCAGCCATGAAAGTACCATCTTCCATACCATGTTTAACAAATGTTGAAACAGGTAACCCAAAACCTTCTTGTCTATTCATAGGCTCAACTATATCTTTAATAAATGCTGGAACTTCTTTAGTAGTAGCTACTTCTGCATCTACTGCATTTGCCCATGTTGCTGGAACTTCTATTTTTACTATAGCTTCAACACCAGCATCAATAGCAGCATTATTCATATTAACAACTTTTTCACCTTTTTTACCGTATGATGTAACAACAGCTTGTTTTAAGTATGCTACTGCTTCATCAACAGGAATTATATTAGCTAATTTAAAGAATGCAGCTTGCATTATCATGTTGATTCTTCCACCAAGGCCGATTTCTTGAGCTATATTAACAGCATTTAATGTATAGAATTCTATATTCTTTTCTGCTATAGTTCTCTTCATTTCTGCTGGTAATTTCTCTTCTAATTCTTCTGGTGTCCAAATTGTATTTAATAAGAATGTACCATTAGCCTTTAATCCATCTAATACATTATATTTATAAACATATGATTGATTGTGACATGCTACAAAATCAGCTTTATCTATTAAATATGGTGATTTAATTGGCTTCTTACCAAATCTTAAGTGAGAAACTGTTATACCACCTGATTTCTTAGAATCATATGAGAAGTATCCTTGTGCATACATGTCTGTATGGTCACCTATAATTTTGATAGCACTCTTATTAGCACCAACAGTACCATCTGAACCTAATCCCCAGAACTTACATGCCTTAGTTCCTTCTGGTGTAGCATCTATATCCTCTACTGTTTCAAGTGAAGTAAATGTTACATCATCAACTATACCAATTGTAAATCCATTCTTAGGCTCGTCCTTAGATAAATTAGCATAAACTGCAGCTATATCTGAAGGGTTTGGATCTTTTGAACCTAATCCATATCTACCACCAACTATAAGTGGAGCATTTTCTTTACTTGCAAATGCACTTACTACGTCTAAGTATAATGGTTCACCAATTGATCCTGGTTCCTTAGTTCTATCTAAAACTGCAATCTTTTTAACTGTATCTGGAATTGCAGCTAATAATTTTTCTACTGAGAAAGGTCTATAAAGTCTAACTTTTACAACACCAACCTTTTCCCCTCTAGCATTTAAGTAATCTACAGTTTCTTCAGCAACATCAGTTCCTGAACCCATTGCAATAATTACTCTATCAGCATCTGGTGCTCCATAATAATCGAAACAGTGATACTCTCTTCCTGTTAATTTAGTTATTTCAGCCATATATCCTTCGACTACTTCTGGAATATCATCATAGAATCTGTTTACAGCTTCTCTTGTTTGGAAGTATATATCAGGGTTTTGAGCTGTTCCTCTAGTTACTGGATGATCTGGATTTAATGCAGATTGTCTAAATTCTTTTACTGCATCCCAGTCAACTAATTTAGCTAACTCATCATATTCTAAAACTTCAATTTTTTGAATTTCATGAGATGTTCTAAATCCATCAAAGAAGTTCATAAATGGAATTCTAGTTTTAATTGCAGTTAAATGCGCAACTGCAGATAAATCCATAACTTCTTGAACTGAACCTTCAGCAAGCATAGCAAAACCAGTTTGTCTAGCTGCCATAACATCTTGGTGATCTCCAAATATATTTAATGAGGATGTTGCTAGTGCTCTAGCTGATACATGTATAACTCCTGGAAGTCTTTCTCCAGCTATTTTGTACATATTAGGAATCATTAATAATAAACCTTGTGAAGCTGTATATGTAGTTGTATAAGCTCCAGCTTGTAATGATCCATGAACAGCCCCTGCTGCTCCTCCCTCTGATTGCATTTCCATAACCTTTACTGGTTGTCCAAAAATATTTTTTCTACCTTGTGCAACCCATTCATCAACATGTTCCGCCATTGGTGATGATGGAGTTATTGGATAAATAGCAGTTACTTCTGTAAACGCATATGACACGTGTGCAGCAGCAGTGTTACCATCCATAGTCTTCATTTTTCTCATCTCGTCTACCTCGCTTCCCTTTTTTAAAATTAAGCATATAAATAATATGGTATATATCGAATTAAACATATTTAATTTCAATAATATACCATTGTTGCTTACATAAAATGCATATTTTTTTATTTAGTAAATATGATCTAATTTTAGGCTATATGTCTAAAGTCAATAATTTTCCTAACTCTTTAGCTTTTCTTAAATCATCCTTTTCTATAGAATCTTTAACTGCTAATTTTCCTAAAACATTAAATCCATAGTCTTCCATATCATTTTCCCATTTATCAATAAATTTTGTATCGCGCCATCCGCATGACCCAAACAATACTAAAGGTTTATTTCTAATCTCTAATTCTTTTAAACTATTAATAAAAGGTTTCATATCTATTTCTTCTATATCATCGTTTATCATTGCTGGGCTTCCAAAAGCTACTGCATCTGCTTCTAAAACATCTTCAGTAGATGCATCTGCCACATGCTTCGTTTCAACTTCTACATCTCCTATACTAGCTCCTTCACATATAGCATTTGCTATAATTTCGACATTTCCACCATTACTCCAATATATTATTGAAACTTTTTTCATTTTAGCACCTCTTCTACTTTTGTTTGGTTTATTATGTTAATTTTTCCATCAATTTCATTATATAACACTAAAAAATTTTTTCAAGTTATTTACATCTATATTTTAAAATTTATTTTTTCTTAATACTATTCATTATTACATTTATGATTGCATCAACACCATTTTTCATTTGGCTATTGCTCATATTTTTTACAAAGTCATTTTTTCTTGATTGTAATTCTGAAAGTTTTTCCATTAAATTATGCTTTTCTATCATTTCATCTTCATCTAAAACTAATGAATATCCCTCTTTTGCAAAAGAATTAGCATTTAATATTTGGTCTCCTCTACTGCTCTTTTTAGATAATGGTATTAATAGTGTTGGCTTTTTTAACGCTAATAATTCAAATATCACATTTGCCCCAGCTCTAGAAATTATAAAGTCAGCATATTTAAGTAAATGTGGTAAATCTTCTTTAACATATTCAAACTGTTTATATCCCTCTAATCCATCTAATGATTTATCTAAATTGCCTTTTCCACATATATGAATCACATTAAAGTTCTTTAATATTTCATTAATATGATATCTAACTTCATCATTTATATTCTTTGCACCTAAACTACCACCTATAACTAGAATTACTTCTTTATCTTGCTTAAAGTTGCAAATTTCTTTTCCTCTTATTCTACTTCCTTTTAATATTTCTTCTCTTATTGGAGTACCTGTTAATTCACCTTTTCCGTCCTTTATATAATTTAAACTTTCTCTAAATGTTACACATAATTTATCACAAAATGGAGCAGATAATTTATTTGCAAGTCCTGGTGTTAAATCTGACTCATGAGATACTACCGGTATCTTTTTCATTGATGCAGCTATAACTACTGGTACAGCAACAAATCCACCCTTTGAGAAAATAACATCTGGCTTTTCTTTTGATAAAATTTTACTTGCTTGAAGAACCCCCTTCATAACCTTAAATGGGTCAGAAAAATTCTTCATATCAAAATATCTTCTTAATTTTCCTGATGAAATTGAATAATAAGGTATACCTGCATCACCTATAATTTCTTTTTCAATTCCTTCATAACTCCCTATATACTTTATTTCAAAATCTTTCTCCTTTAACTTTGGAACTAAAGCTAAATTTGGAGTTACATGCCCTGCTGTTCCCCCACCAGTCATTATAATCTTATACTTACTCATTAAAACACCTCATTGATTATTAATGTATCTATATTATTAATTATATTTATTAAAATAATATAGTTTTACACAAATTTTTAATATTCGCCTTGAAGACTTTTATTAAGATTTTAACCAAATTTCAACTCTTAATTCTAAGGCTTATTAGATATTTACCAAATTTAAGTTGTAAATAGTTAACCATCCCTATATATTCTACCACTAACCCAGCATTTTTCCACCTTTTCCTCTAATTAAATATAATACAAACTTCCTAATTGGATAAGCTATTAACATAAAGATATAAGGAGGTGAATATAAGTGGCACAAAACTTAGTACCAGATGCTAAAGATAAATTAGCTAAATTTAAAAACCAAGTTTCTAGTGAAATGGGAGTTCCTTTCACAGATTACAACGGTAACTTAACTTCTAAACAATGCGGTAGCGTTGGTGGAGAAATGGTTAAACGTATGGTTGAACAATATGAAAACGGAATGAAATAATCTAATTTCGAAATAAATAATAGGATGCTTTAAAAAGCATCCTATTATTCATTTTACAAATTATAGTTATTTTTTAGCTAATATAAAAGGAGACATCTCTGCCTCCCTCTACTAAAAAAATTATTTTGAAATTCTATAATTACTTATAACTAACTGAACTTTTTTATTTCCATTAAACTCATTAATTTCAGGCATACAAATTATATCTAAATAAAGATTATTAGATAATCCATTAAATACTTTGTTATACTCAATTTCACCTAATTCATCCTTTATATAATTTTCGAAATTGTCTATATCTCCAAAATATACTCCTTCTATATATAGTCTTCCATCACTTAACTTAAGCTTAAGCACATTTCTATTTTTACCTAATATTTTTGCCTCTATAACCTTTAACTTTTTCATCCCAAAAGTAGGCTTAGGATTTGCCTTTCCATAAGGCTCTAATAATGATATTTGATCTATTAACTCATAATTTATTTGACTTAATAATAAGCCCATATCAATTGAAACCTTAGGAATTATATCCTCATCGGTTAATGTTGTAACATTATTTAATCTACTTCTAAATTCATCTATATTCTCATTTGGTATAGACATTCCTGCTGCCATTGGATGTCCCCCAAACTTACCTAATAAATCTTTACACTTAAGTAATTCTTCAAACATATTATACTCTTCAATAGACCTTCCTGAACCTTTAGCTCCATCATGTGCCTTTGTCAAAATAATTGTTGGTAAATTATATTTCTCTCTTACTCTTCCCGCTATTATTCCAGCAATACTTTCATGAACATCTTCTAAGTATACAACTAATACTTTATCCTTAGTCATATTATTTTTTTCTATTATTTCAATAGCTTTTTCTAAGCCTTCTTTTGTTAGCTCTTGCCTTTCTTTATTTAAATCATTAAGCTTTTCTGCTAACTCTTTAGCTTCTATTTCATTGTGGCTTAGAAGCATTTTTAATGCCCATTCAGCTTGCTCAAGTCTACCAGAAGCATTTATACTTGGCCCTATAACAAATCCTAAAGAATAAACAGTTATTTCTTTATCTTCTAAACCAGTTTCTTTAAATAAAGCTCTAAGTCCTACATTGCTAGTATTATTTATCCTCTTTAATCCTTCTTTAACTATTATTCTATTTTCAGAAATTAAATCAACAACATCACATACAGTAGCTATGGCTACATATTGTAGCAAATCATAAAGTTCTTCCTTATCAATATTAAACTCTTTATAAAGGCACTCTATAAATTTATATGCTACTCCAGCACCACAAATCTTATCAAATTTATAATTACAATTTTCTTGCTTAGGATTTATTACGAAATCAGCATCTGGAACTACATATTTTCTTTCTTCATTTTCTTCAATAAAAGGTACATCATGATGATCAGTAATAATCACCTTTATCCCTAGCTCTTTTGCTAACTTAACTTGCTCTATAGCTGCTATTCCGTTATCACATGTTATTATTATGTCAACTTTATCCTCACTAGCTTTTCTTATTATACTTTCATTTATCCCATACCCTTCTTTAATTCTATCTGGAATATGAAAGTTAACATCTCCACCACACCTTTTTATAGCGGTATACAATATATAAGTACTTATTACACCATCAACGTCATAATCTCCTACTATTAGTATTTTTTCACCATTTAAAATACTATTTTTCATTAATTCAACTGCACCGCTCATACCTAGCATATCTAATCCATTATATAAATTATTAATTGATGAATTTAAGAATTCCTTTGCAATATCTAAATTATATATACCTCTATTAACTAATAGTTTTGCTACTACTTCACTAACTCCTAAATCCTGCGCTAATTTCGCAGTATTAAACTTAACATTTCTAACCATCCATTTTTCCAAAAAACCACCCCGCTTGTTTAGTGACAAGTGACAAATGATAAGTGACAAGTGATAAGTGACAAGTGACAAGTTAATGAATAAAGTCAGCTATCGCTGACTTTACTAAAAATTATATTAAAGAAACTCCCTACGGAGTTTCCTCCTCAACTTGAACCTTGTCACTTGAAACTTGTCACTGTTGAACCTTGTCACTGTTGAACCTTGTCACTGTTTAAACTCTTCTAACTATTAAAAAGCATTCCTTCTTTAATTTGCTCTACCTTTTCTGGTGCTACATGCTTTAATATTTCAAATGCAAATGGTATTGCAGCTGCAGGCCCTCTTCCTGTAATAATATTTCCATCAACAACTACAAGCTCTTCTTTATAATTGCATCCTACTAATTGATCTTCAAAACCTGGATAACATGTTGCATTTTTACCATTAACTATTCCAAGCTTCCCAAAAGTTATTGGTCCTGCACATATAGCTGCTACAATCTTACCTTCATCATAAAATTTCTTTACAAGTTCATTAACCTTTTCATCATCTCTTAAGTTTACTGCCCCTGGCATTCCACCTGGTAATACAACAACATCATAATCATAAACTTCTTCATTTAAAACTTTATCTGCTTTTATTGTTATTGAATGAGATGTAGTTACTTCTAAACTCTTCGTTCCAATGGTATTACAAATAACACCTGCTCTTCTTAAAATATCAACTGTTGTTAATGCTTCAATAGTTTCAAAACCTTCTGCTAATAAAACTGCAACCTTCACTTTTATACACCCCTTAAATTTAATTTATAGTTAAGAGTTAATAATTATAGATAAAATTTCTCTACTAATTACTAACTCAAAATCTCTAACTATATTGAGCTTCTATTATTTCATCATCTAAATTAATAACCATAACATTAGTTCCTCTTCCAGCTCTATTTTGAATTCTAATGTCTTTTATGTCTACTAATTTTTTCTCTTTATTCTTCGTTACTAGAGTGATATCTTTATCTCTACTATCGTCTATAGCTATTTCATCTTCATTACTTACTCCTGAAAGTATACATCCTGAAATTGCTTCATCATCTTCTTTTAAACTTATTCCAGTAACCCCAGAAGCAATTCTTCCCATAGTGTTTACACCTTCACTTAAGAATCTAATTGCCATCCCCTTCTTAGTTACAATTAGTATTTCTCCTTCATTCCCCTCTATACATACAGAAATTACTTCATCATTTTCATATTTAAATTTATATGCCTGACATAAAGAATAGTTTATATCATACTCTTTAAGTGAAGTCTTCTTTATCATACCCTTTTTAGTAAAGAAGTAAACCATATTTTTTTCATCAAAACTCTTTAATGAATATACATCAATTACCCTTTCCTTTTTAGAGTATCCATCAATTATATTTTCTAATGCAATTTCCTCTTTAACAACATTAGAAATTAAGAATGATGGTACTTTATACATGTTTCCTTTGTCAGTAAATAATACTAATGTGCTTAAAGAATCTGTATTAACTTTTAGTCTATCACTAGACTTTGCTTTTGCAAATCCCTTTAAAGTACCTTTTGCGGTTACTCCAACACTAAATGTCATAAATTCAAATTCATCTACGTATTCTACACTTATAATTTCATCATTTTCAATTAAATTAAATAATTGAATTCCTAAGATATTTCTTGGCGTATCTTCTATCTTAGGTAATTCTAAGCTAAACTTTAATCCTAATTTAGTTTTTACTTTTAAGAATTGTTTTTCTTCTTCACTATCTATTAAAATTATGTTTAATACATACTCATTTTCTTTTAATTTTAGCGCTTGAATTTTACTATAACTAGTTTGGAATTTATCTAAAGTACTCTTCTTTATTATACCTCTATTAGTTATAAATTGAACACTCTTACTTCCATCTAATACTCTAACAGAGAATGCTTCTACAATATTTTCATCATCTAAATTTAAAGTCTTAATTATTGAATCTACTCTTTCTCCTTTTTCTCTCCACTTACCTTCTGGAATATTTATACCTTTAACTTGATACATATTTCCCTTATCAGTAAATAACAGAATGTTTTCTGTAGTATTAGATTTAAATAAGAATTTAAGTTCGTCCCCTTCTCTATATTCTATATCTTCTGCTTTAGCATTTGATCTTTGATAAGTTTTTAGTGGAATTCTCTTTATAAATCCATCTTTAGATAAAGTAACCATTACATCTTCGACTACAATAAGTTCGTCTAAATCAATCTTAGCCTCACTATCATCCTCTACTATCATAGTTCTTCTTGGATTTCTAAATCTATCAGTTATCTCTTTTAATTCAACCTTTATAACTTTTAAAAGTTCATTTTCATGTGCTAATATTTTTCTTAATTTCTTTATAGTTTTTTCAAGTTCTGCATACTCTTTTTGGAATACTTTTATTTCAAGTCCTGTTAATCTATAAAGCATAAGTTCTAATATTGCCTCTGCTTGAATTTCTGTAAATCCAAACTTTTCAATTAAATTTATACCTGCATCTTTTTTAGATTTTGACTCTCTAATAGTTTTAATAATTTCATCTAAAACATCAATTGCTTTAATAAACCCTTCTACTATATGGAATCTTTTCTCTGCCATCATAAGTTCTTTTATAGTTCTCTTTGTAACTATATCCTTTTGATGGTTAACATAATGCATTATTATAGTCTTTAATCCCATGGTTTGCGGCTTACCATTTGCAAGTGCTACCATATTAAAACTTATATTACATTGTAAATCTGTTTTCTTAAATAAATATTTTAATATTTTATCTGCAGTATCATAATCTGCTGCCTTTTTAAGTTCAACAACAGCTCTAATACCACTTCTATCTGATTCATCTCTAATATCAGTAATTGCTTCTAAAGCCTTTTGATGTCTCTTATCACCAGTCATTTCTGATATTGTTTGAAGTATTTTTGATTTATTTCTTCTATAAGGGAATTCAGTAATTACTATTCCATATCTACCATTCTCAAGTTTTTCTATATTAGTTTTTGCTCTTAAAGTAACCTTTCCTTCTCCTGTTTCATAAGCAGACAATAAAGAATTTTTACCTATAAGAACACCACCTGTAGGTAAATCTGGTGCTTTAATATATTCCATAAGTTCTTTAGTTGTTATTTCTGGATTATCTATATAAGCAAGTACTCCATCAGTAACTTCCCCTAAGTTATGAGGCGGTATGTTAGTTGCAAGCCCAACAGCAATACCAAATGTTCCATTTACTAAAAGGTTTGGATATCTAGCTGGTAATACCTTAGGTTCCATTTCACTATCTGAATAGTTCGGAACCATCTCAACAGTCTCCTTATCTATATCTCTAAGCATTTCCATAGCTATTTTAGATAATCTAGCTTCTGTATAACGCATGGCAGCTGCTCCATCACCATCAATAGATCCAAAGTTACCATGCCCATCAAATAAAGGTTCTCTAGTTGAAAAGTCTTGCGCCATAAGTACCATTGCATCATAAACTGATGAATCACCATGTGGATGGAATTTACCAAGTACATCCCCAACTATTCTTGCACTTTTATAATAAGGTCTATCAGGAAAAGCTTTTAAAAGATAAGCTCCATAAAGTATTCTTCTATGAACTGGTTTTAAACCATCTCTTACATCTGGAAGAGCTCTATCCTTTGCAACCTCAACAGCATATGGAAGATAGTTGTCCGGCATAGCCTCTTCAAGGGGTATTCTTAATATATTATTATCTCTTGGAATGTCATGTCCCTTCTTAGCCATAATAAAACTCCTTTCTAATTCTAAAACTCTGCATACTTATACATATAATTTTTTCTTGGCTCAACAACATCACCCATTAAAAGTGATACCATTTTCTCTGCCTTAGCTGCATCTTCAATAGTAACTTGGAAAAGAGTTCTAGTTTCTGGATTTAAGGTAGTATCCCAAAGTTGATCTGGGTTCATTTCTCCAAGACCTTTGTATCTCTGGATTAATGCTCCTTTCCCTATTTCTTTTTTAACTTTTTCTAATTCTTCATCACTATATGCATATTTTGATACTTCCTTACCTTTTACAACTTTATAAACTTTGTATAAAGGAGGTTGTGCTAAATAAAGATGACCATTTGCAATAAGTGGTCTCATATATCTATAAATATAAGTCATCCATAAAGTTCTAATATGGAATCCATCAACGTCAGCATCACTCATTATTATAATTTTATCGTACTTTAAATCTCCTTCCTTATAATTATCTAAAGTTCCAGTTCCTATAGCTGTATTAAATATTTTAAGTTCTTCAGATGCTAGTACATTTTCAAGCTTTTGTTTCTCTGTATTCATTATTTTACCTTTTGAAGGCATTATAGTTTGGAATCTTCTATCTCTAGCTTGTTTTGCAGAACCTCCGGCAGAATCTCCCTC